>JAZLDJ010000049.1:0-3919 GCA_045614685.1 Alistipes sp.
CTTCGTTATGGCAGATACCCGTCATCAGGTATGGCGCGATATGTTGGTCGAGATGGCCGATCGTGCCCACCGCAACGGTGCAAATGCTGTCTTCTACGATCAGCTCGGTATCGGCTTCCAGCAGAAGATTCCGTGGTCGAATAAACTTGGATATGCTGTGCCAAACAATCGCTTGATCTACGATAAGGGACAGACACTTAAGTATCTGCGCAGCTACCTTGAGAAGAAGTATGAGCCCGATTTCGGCTTCGGAACAGAGCAGTTGGCCGACTACACTGCACAGTGGGTAGACTTTGTCCATATCACAGGCATCCGCCACGGCAAGGAGAACTTCTCGGAGTTGTTCCGCTACACCTTCCCTGAGGTCATCTTTACCGATAGAAATATTCGCGACGACACCGATATCGAGCGTCGTGTCAATATGACTCTGCTGAAGGGCTTGCTCAACGATATCGAGATCTATCGTTGTCGCAGCCTCATCGACGAGTGCCCTAACTATCAGGCATACTTGGCAAAGGTGAATGCTATCCGCAATAAGTATATCGACTGCTTGCAGCTCGGTACTTTCCGCGATGTCTTGGGCTTCGAGAACTCGAATAAGGCGGTGCAGGCCAAGGGCTTCTTTGGCGAGAAACGAGTGGCTGTGGTTGTTACCAACGAGTTCGATAAGAAGCAACTCTCGGCCAAGATTTCGGTGCCAGGCTACCGCTACGCAGAGTCTTCTACCATTGGCGATGCTAAGGTCGATGGCGCGGGCAATGCGACACTCGGACAGTATGGCTTGGCGGTGCTCGTCTTCGAGAAGTAGAGAGTCGAAAGTCTTACTGAATTACAAAATTACACTCTTACACGGCTGTTGTAAGAGTGTAATTTTGTAATGGTGTAAGCCTTGACTATTGGTTTTTTTAGCGCGAAGTAAACATGTCGTCGCCAACAAGTTGGCTCTATGACGGCGGAGGCAAAGCCCCCTTTATGGCGGCGCAGTCTAACGACTGCTTTATGGCGCGCGCCACAGAGGGCTTTAAGCCCGACGCTACGAAGCTGTCGCGTTCCTCTACCTCCCTCACTAAAAAAACAAACAGGGCAACCATCGCGGTTGTCCTGTTTGTTTTACTTGTCAATTTCTACCTCGATCTCGGGGTGTTGGTAGTCGATGTGCCACATATTCTCGATTGTGAACTTTGGCTTCTTGTCGCCCTTGTAGGTCAGATTCACCGATTTGAAAGGCTCGACCTCGTAGATTGCGTTATTGTAGCAGATGCGGAATGGGATGGATGACTCGTTACGGAAACGAAGCCACATCACCCCCTTGCTATCATCCTTGCGGAGCACTTTGCACTCGATGGCGGCATTGAAAAAGTCCGAAAGCAACCCCTCCTCACCCATAAGTTGGCCGCCCGAGTAGGCTATGGTGCGACGCTTCTCGAGGGCCTCGCGTATAGCCTTTTCGGTGCACTCCTTCGCAAGGATGAAGGTCATTGTGCGGAAGTGCCCTCTGAAGCCGTAGGTCTCGGCCGTAGGGCGGTGGATGTCCGATGCGCCAATCATAATGAGATCCTCCTCGATAGCACGACGAATCATCTTAGGGTAGAAGGTCATATCGTTTACAATCTCGACACCGTCAATCAAGCCTTCGTTGTAGAGCTCCATCTGCTCCTTCGACTTGTCGCTTGTGGTGCGACGATAGGCAGGGTGGTTGTGGATGACGACTCCGCCTTGTGCGTGTACATTGCGCAAGGCCTGCTTGATGTCACGATGGTAGAGGCTCGAAATATCCTTCACAAAGAGTGCGCTGAAGTGTCCGAGCTTGAATGGCTCGCGCGAGAGCTCGATGCCCTTGACGAGCATCAGCGGCAGACCTTCGCTCTCGATAAACGCCTTAGTCTCGTCGTAGATAGCGTCGAAGTTGCACTTTACGCCCATTATGCGGTCGCTCTTTACGAAGTCTATATTGGCTGGATAGTAGGTGTAAGGCTTACCATCGGCATTGTACGGAGCGAGTGCATTGAGCATCCCCTGCTCCTGTCGGCGGTACTCGAGGTGGTCGCTCAGGCAGAGAATATCCAATCCGTCGTGCCACGCCTCGCGGATGCGCTGACGGGGTGTTAGGTCGCCATCCGAGAAGATTGTGTGGGTGTGGAAGTCGGCCTTGTAGCAGGTGTAGCCATTCACCTTGGGCAGTGTAATCTCGGTGCGACGAGCCGCCACGACATTGCTCGTAAGGTGGGTGTCGGGTATCTGCTGCTGGGCTGCGGCATTCGATATGCAGAGTGCCGAAAAGGCGATTGCAAATAGACTCTTTTTCATAGGTTGCGATTTTTTGTTAGAGCAAAGGTACGGAATAATTTTTAGAATCGTTTCCATTTTTTACTATATTTTGCTATATTTGTTGTGCGAAGTTTAACCTACAAAATAGCGTGTTATGAAAATTAAAACTATGATGCTCTTCTCGCTCCTCACTCTGCTTCTTGTGGGCGTGGGAAGCGCGAGCGGAAAACCCTACAAGAGGGTGGATGGTCGCATTGTGCTCAAAACGCCCAAGCGTCCTAAGGGTCAGCAGGATATGTTGCAGTTTGCTGCAGCACCTATAGATGTTGTTCGCGTGGGCTTTATTGGTCTTGGCGACAGAGGAGCCGCTGCTCCGAAGCGTTGGGCTCAGATTGAGAATACCGACATCGTGGCTATCTGCGATTTGAAGCAGTCGCGCATCGATCTGGTGCAGGGCTACCTCAAGGAGGCGGGTCGTCATCCTGCGGTGGAGTATACTGGCTCGGAGAGTGCTTGGAAGGCTATCTGTGAGCGCGACGATATTGATATTGTCTATATCTCTACTCCGTGGATGACCCACGTCGAGATGGCGGTCTATGCGATGGAGCACGGCAAGCATGTGGCTGTCGAGATGCCTGCTGCGATGACTATCGACGAGTTGTGGCAGTTGGTCGATACATCGGAGCGCACACGTCGCCACTGTATGATGACCGAGAACTGCGTCTACGACTACTACGAGATGACCATCCTCAATATGGCGCAGCAGGGGCTCTTTGGCGAGATTCTTCACACTACGGGAGGCTATGTTCACTGCCTCGATAGATTGCTTCGCAAGCCCGATCCTCGTTGGCGTGTGGAACGTATGCGAATATTCCGTGGCGACCCATATCCGACTCACGGACTCGGCCCTGTGTGTCAGCTTCTCAATATCCACCGAGGCGACCGCCTCGACTTCCTCGTGTCGGTCGATACCAAGGCTGTGGTGGGTCGTGAGCTCTATGCTGATGCAACGGGAGAGCGTCCCGAGGAGTTCAAGAATGGCGACCAGACCTCGACCTTCATCCGTACCGTCAATGGCAAGGTTATCAACCTATTCCACAACGTCGTAACACCGCGTCCATACCATCGTGGTTACTCGTTGGTCGGCACGAATGGTTATGTCGAGAAGTATCCTGCTGAGAATATGATGATTGGCTCGCACGTGGAGGAGGGAGTGAATCCTAATACCCTCGGTGCTCACAAATTTATGCCTGCTGCCGAGCGTAACGCGCTTCTCGAAAAGTATCGCCACCCAATCCTCACCGAGACCGAGGCGATGGCCAAAAAAGTGGGTGGGCACGGAGGTATGGACTACATCCTCGACTACCGCCTCGTCTACTGTTTGCGCAATGGCCTTCCTCTCGATATGGATGTCTACGACCTTGCCGAGTGGAGTTGCGTGGTAGCCTTGAGTGGTATCTCTCTCGAGAATGGCTCTGTGCCTGTGGCTGTGCCCGACTTTACTCGCGGAGCTTGGGATAAGATTAAGGGGTACCGCCACTACTACAAGTAAAGCCGCATAACGAGGTAATTTCGGCGTTATGCTTGCGCTCGAAATCCTCACATACCTCAAGTATGCTTTTGATAAGGAGTGGATAGGGTTCACTCGAGC
>JAZLDJ010000050.1:0-55873 GCA_045614685.1 Alistipes sp.
CTTGGCAAGCAGACAGTAATGGGTATTATCCGCACTCGTAACGCAAAGAAATAAAGGAGAACGAGATATGGCAAATAGAACTATTGTAGCCTCAGCTCCACATATTCACTCTGACCTCTCGACAACGCGTTTGATGGGCGATGTTATCCTTGCCCTGCTCCCTGCGTTGGCTGTGTCGGTCTATGTCTTTGGCTGGAACGTGTTGGCTGTAACAGCGGTGTCGATTAGCTGCTGTGTACTTTTCGAGTTTTTGATTCAGCGCTTCTTGATGCGCGGCAAGCAGACCATAACCAACCTCTCGGCTGTGGTTACGGGCTTATTGTTGGCGATGAACTTGCCTGCAAGCATTCCGTTGTGGATTGTTGCGGTGGGCGCGTTGGTTGCTATCGGTGTTGCTAAGATGCCTTTCGGAGGCCTTGGCAAGAATCCGTTCAACCCAGCGTTGGTAGGACGTGTGTTCCTCTTGATTGCATATCCTGTGCAGATGACAACCTTCGCCTTGCCTTCGACCGAGGGCTTTGTAGACGCCTATTCGGGAGCAACCCCATTGGCTGCAGCAAAGGCTGGCTTGTTGAACTTTGCTGAGTACGACGTTATGGGAATGTTCTCGGGCGTTATGGGCGGCTCGTTTGGCGAGGTGGCAACCTTGGCATTGCTGCTCGGATTTGCATACCTCTTGATTCGTCGTGTCATCACTTGGCATATTCCGGTAACTATTTTCGTTACCGTTGCGGCATTTGCTGCCATCTATGGCGCAGTGTCGTTCGATAATCCTCACCTCGTTTTGAACTTTGCGTTGTTCCATCTCTTGAGCGGAGGCTTGGTCTTGGGTGCTGTGTTTATGGCTACCGACTACGTAACCTCGCCAATGACGACCAAGGGTATGGTGCTCTATGGCGTTGGTATCGGAGCTCTCACGATGATTATCCGTTTGTGGGGCGCATATCCCGAGGGTATGTCGTTCGCTATCCTTTTGATGAATAGCGTAGTACCTCTTATTAATAAGTATATCAAACCGCGCCGTTTTGGCTCTAAAAAGTAGGAGGGTAGACTATGAAGAGTTCATTGAAGAATATGGTGTTGGTGATGTTTTGCATCACTCTTATCGCTTCGCTCTGTGTAGGTGTTGTGAATATGATAACCGAGGAGCCTATCGCCAAGGCAAAGGCACAGGCTGTGCAGGATGCGTTGGCTGAGGTCTTGCCCGAGTTCGACAAAACCGAGAAGAGTGAGCATATGGCCGATGGTTTGCAGATTGTTGCATACGAGGCGATGTTGGATGGCAATGTCGTAGGCTACGCTATCGAGAGTGCAACCAAGAACGGCTTCAGCGGCTTGGTGCGCATAATGGTTGGTTTCGACAAGGCTGGCACAATCCTCAATGTGAAGGTGTTGGAGCAGGCCGAGACACCTGGACTCGGTGCGAAGATGACCGAGGAGGACAACTCGCTTTTGGCGAGCGTCAAGGGCAAGGAGGCCTCGTCGTTGAATCTTACGGTAAAGAAAGATGGTGGCGATGTAGATGCCTTGACTGCAGCGACAATTTCGTCGCGAGCATACACCGAGGCTGTGGCACGTGCCTATTCGGTATTTAAGGTTGTAGCAGGCTGGGAATCTGAGATTCAGGCCACTACAGGTGCATCAAAAACAAAGAAGGAGGAGTAATTATGGCAAATAGAGTAACATTGTTCCTTAAGGAGAAACTTCTGCTCACTTGGCGTGGAGTTATCAAGGAGAACCCGACCTTCGTTTTGGTGTTGGGTATGTGTCCTACGCTCGGAACTACCACCTCGGCAGAGAATGGTTTCGGTATGGGTGTGGCTACGATGGCTGTATTGATTATGTCGAATATGGTAATCTCGCTCATCAAGAATTTTATCCCCGATAAGGTGCGCATCCCTGCATTTATTGTGGTTATCGCATCTTTCGTTACAGTTATTCAGATGTTGATGCAGGCGTTTGTTCCGTCTCTGTATGCAACGCTCGGAGTCTTTATTCCGCTTATTGTTGTGAACTGCATCATCTTGGGTCGCGCCGAGGCTTTTGCTTCTAAGAATGGCGTTTTCGATTCGGCTCTCGATGGCGTGGGTATCGGCTTGGGCTTTACCCTCTCGCTCACCATCATTGGTGCGGTACGCGAGGTGTTGGGTAGTGGTGCAATCTTTGGCTACGATCTTGGCTGTGGAGACTATATGCCATTGGTATTTATCCTTGCCCCCGGAGGCTTTATGGTACTTGGCTTCTTGATGGTTTTGTTTAATAAATTCTTAAAGAAATAGGCTATGGAGACAACATATTTTGCAATTATCATAGGCTCGATATTCGTAAATAATGTCGTATTATCGCAATTCCTCGGTATCTGTCCATTCTTGGGCGTGTCGTCCAAGGTCGAGACCTCGTTGGGTATGGGCGCGGCTGTAACTTTTGTTATGGCGTTGTCGGGCATCGTAACGTGGCTTATTCAGCACTACCTTCTTGTGCCATTCCATATCGAGTATATGCAGACGATAGTCTTTATTCTCGTTATTGCAGCGTTGGTGCAGATGGTAGAGATTGTCTTGAAGAAGGTGTCGCCATCGTTGTATCAGGCCTTAGGTATATTCCTGCCGCTCATCACAACCAACTGTGCGGTGTTGGGTGTAGCAATTCTGATGATTCAGAAGGAGTTCTCGCTCTTGCAGGGCGTCGTATATAATGTATCTATCGCCTTGGGCTTTGCGTTGGCTTTGGTAATCTTTGCAGGCTTGCGCGAGCGCATCGAGTTCGAGGAGGCTCCAAAGGCGTTCCAAGGTGTACCAATCGCTTTGATTACAGCCTCGATTCTCGCAATGGCATTTATGGGATTTTCGGGACTTGTATAAGTCTACCACTGAAAATCTTTGTCTATAACATATCCCTCTCCTAAATCCGAATTTAGGAGAGGGATTGTCATTTCGCCCCTCGAAAAGGTTATTTCACCCGATGATTTTTAACTTTTGCAAGAATATGCTATCTTTGTAAATGTTAATATCCAATCTCCGAGTGATGAAGCGACTTCCAATTCTTGTCTTTTTCCTGATCTCGACTTTCGGTGCTTTGGCGCAGAGTCGAGCTAAGGTCTATTTCTACATATTCGACGAACATACCAAGCAACCTCTGCAAGGAGCTGTTGTCGAGGTGGCATCCAAGGATGATAGTTCCAACAAGAACTATTATACCTCGGGCCGAGGCGGTTATATGGAGTTTTCGGTGCCGATGGGGGAGTACACCGTCACAGCATCGTTTATCGGCTATGCTGATCGCAAGTTTGGTGTCAATGCCAACACTAAGCTTCTCGATTTGGGTAAGATATATATGCGAGAATCGGTAACTAAGATTGACGCTGTTGTCAAGGAGGCTCACCAATTCCGCACAACGCAGAATGCCGACACCTTAATATATAATGCTGCGGCATTCAAGACAACGAAGGATGCCGAGGCCGAGAAATTACTCTCGAAGATGCCGGGCGTGGTAGTCGAGGAGGGTAAGGTCGAGGTGCAAGGCGAGCAGGTGAAGAAGGTCTTTGTCGATGGCGATGAGTTCTTTGGTGAGGATGTTACTATGGCAATCAAGGCTATCCCTGCCGAGATTATCGATAAGGTCGAGGTCTTCGATAAGCTGAGCGACGAGGCCGAGTTTTCGGGTATTGATGATGGCGATAGCTACAAAGCGATAAACTTTGTTACCAAGAAGAGTATGCGAAATGGTCAGTTCGGCAAGGTCTATGGCGGCTTGGGCTGGCAACCGCAGGCCGACAATGTGTCGTTCAACCCCAAATATCTGGTTGGTGGAAATATCAACTCGTTTCACAACAAACAGAAGTTCTCGTTCATAGGCCTATTTAATAATATCAACGAGCAGAACTTCTCGTTCGAGGATTTGCTGGGCGTATCTTCGTCGGGACGAGGAGGTGGAGGCAACCAATTTATGGTGCGCCCACAGCCTGGCGTTGCGTTAGTAAATGCCGTGGGTGTGAACTACAACGGAGTGTGGGGTAGACGCAAGAATGGGAAGTTCCAGGGTAGCTATTTCTTCAACAATACTAACTCGCGCAACAACTCCGAGCGCATAACTTGGTACGAGTCGCCTGCGCCATACGGAACGCTCTATTCCCTCTCGCAGGCGCATAGAATCAACAATAATCACCGCTTGAATGCTCGCCTCGATTGGAAGATTTCGCGCTCGCAGCAACTCACTTCGCGAACAAATGTCAGCTATCAGGGCCATCGACCTACAACCATCACCGAGGGCTATTCGAACAACGATACCGACCTCGATACGGTAGGTATGGAGAATATCGCTTTACGCTCACTGTCCTACAATACCAGCTCGAGTGAGAATCGTATGCGAGGTATCAATGCCAACGAGTTTTTGCAGTATCGCCTGCGCTTGGGAGCGCCAGGGCGTACTATGACTATCACTGCTCGTGCGAACTATCGTGACAATCGTGCCACGCGACAGATTATGGAGAATAATGCTCGTGCAATACCTTTCGATTCGCCTCTCTACGAGTCGCTCTATAACGACTACTTCGGTGAGGGCAAGTCGTGGCGTGATATGGTCGATAACCCAATACTTTTCGATCCTATCTACGAGTATATAAACGTGCCGACCTATACCTACAATTTGCGAGGTTCGATCAACTACAACGAGCCTATAGCCCGTAATTGGACATTTATGGCGCAGTACAATGTCACCTATCGCAGTCAAAGCAAAGAGCAGCTTGCGTGGTATGCCGACGAAAATTATCATCCCGACCCGAGTCGCCCTATCGAGGCCCTGTCGATAAACTCGTCGACCAATACGCTTACCCATCGTGTGGGCCCTGGCATCCGTTACTCCAAGAAGCGAAATACCCTCGTGCTGCGTCTCAACTACGAGAATCTCTCCCGCAATGGTAGCTTCGTCAATGGCGCAAATGCGTCGAGCCTTGTCGAGAAGCAGTATCATAGCGTGCAGTATCACGCGATGCTTCGTTACGCCTTCAATAAGCAAAATTCGTTGCGTATTCAGTTCCGATCCAACTCCGATGCTCCAAGTGTAACGCAGCTCCACAACATTTTCGATGTGTCGTCGCCTCGCAATATTAGCGTTGGTAATAGCAACCTCGCTCCCGAGTATTCGCATAGCGGAAGTATCCGCTATATCCTCTCGCTGGCCGATAAGGGGCAGACCTTTATGGCTATGATTCGTGGTGAGTATTATCAGAGTGCTATTTCGGGCTCAACGCTCTATAATGCAAAGGGTTGGGCTATGCCCGACGAGATGAACGGTGTTGCAATCCCTAAAGATGAGAGCGGCAATCCATATCGTCCAACACAGATCACCTCCTACGAAAATATTAGCGGTCAGTGGTCGGTGCGAGCCAATGTTGCTTATGGCGTGCCATTGTCCTTTATGAAATGCAACCTCAATATGACCGCCAATGTGCAATACTCCGTTACACCAAGTGCAGTTTACGATGCCGGAGCCTCGCCAGCCGAGCTATTGCAGAATGTTGCTGAACATCGATATAGTATCAATAAGACCAACAATATCGGCTACACCTTCCGTGTGGCGTTGGGTAGCAATATATCGGAGAATATCGACTTTACGGTGTCGTGGCGAGGTACGTACAATCAGGCGTGGAACACCCTTGCCATAGCCGACAGTGGTGAGAATGTTGTGAATAGCTACTTCCGTCACACCGCTTCGGCATCGGTTAAGTGGATATTTGGTGCAGGTTTTACGCTGACTGCCAATGCTGCATATCACCAATATCTCGGTTTCTCGAACAATTACAACGAACACTATCTGCTTTGCAACCTCTATCTCGGCAAGCAGGTGTTCAAGAATCGTCGAGGCGAGGTGCTTATTGGTGTGAACGATATATTCAACCAGAATACAGCTTTCAACCGCTCGGTAGGTTCGGGCTTCACTCGCAATGTACTTAATAGCACCGTAGGTCGCTACTTCATAGTGCAATTTGTCTACAATTTGCGACACTTTGGCAAGAATGCTTCGCGCAATATCTCCGACTACGAAGGTATGGATGGCAAGTCGGCCCGCCCTCGCCCAAGTGGTATGGGAGGAGCAATGAGAGGCGGTATGCGTGGTGGAAGAGATGACTTCTAAAAAGATAGCCAATGGCTAAAGCAAAACTCGCAGCGATTGCTGCGAGTTTTTTAATGGAGCTTGCGACAAGTCCCCCTTTTCCAACAGGGGGATTTAGGGGAAATGTCAATATGAATGCTTTGCTTTAAGTATTAAAGCAATGCGTCGATCTTTGCCTTGAGAGCAGCCTTGTCGATCGCGCCTACGTGCTTATCAACAACCTCGCCACCCTTGATAAATACGAGAGTAGGGATGTTGCGAACACGATAGTTTGCTGTGATGTCGTCGCACGAATCAACATCGCACTTGCCGATGTTTACTGTGTCGGCATACTCCTCAGCCAACTCCTCTACGATTGGAGCGATAGCGCGGCAAGGACCACACCACTCAGCCCAAAAGTCAATTACCAATGGCTTGCTGTCTGCCAACAATGCCTCATAGTTTTCGTTTGTAATGTTAAGTGCCATAACTTTTTTGTTTTTTATTGGTTTACTGTTATTGTGTATATCAAATTATGTTTGTCTATAAAATCTGCAACATCGGGCGTGAGAGCAATCTTGTACTTGCGCGAGTATGCCGATACAAGAACCTCCTCCTGAACATCCTGTAGCGAGAACTTGAGCTGCGTCTTGCCCTTCGACTCCTTTGCCACCTCTGCCAACTCATCGATGAAATCTCGGCTAATAGAGTGTGTCGGTAGGCAGAGTTTTATCTCGCGTACGGCCTCGCGGATGTTCGAGAGCTGCGTAATGCTATCGACCTTAAATTCCAGCTCCTCAGGCTTGGAGTATGGTCGCACCTGCACACGTCCACGAAGCAGTAGGAAGTAGTCCTTGAACATTCGTGTGCGGAAGTTCTCGTAATCCTTGCGGAAGAATCTGAACTCGTGCATGCTCTCGTAATCCATCATAGTCATCGAACCTGCAGCGGTACCATTCTTAAGGTAGAACTCTTTCACGTCGGTCACTATACCCGCTACGGCAATCTCCTTGCCACGGAATTTCTCGAGCGCATCGGGTTTGAGATCGGCGAGTGAGCAACTACAAATAGAGTTGAGCAACAACTTATATTCGTCGAGTGGATGTGCCGAAAGGTACATACCAATCAACTCCTTCTCCTTATTCAGCAACTCGAGATGTATGGCCTCGCCACTCGAAGGTATAGATGGCTTTTGGATGTCGGTGACACCGCTATCGCCGCCAAATAGACTCTGCTGAGCGTTGCTCTTCTCCGACTGTATGCGTGTGCCGTAGCGTACCAAGGCGTCGGCAAAGGACTCCTCCTTGCTATCCTTGACGAGGAACTTGCCACGCGAGAACTCTATGATGGAGTCGAAACCTCCCGCCATAGCGATACTCTCGAAGCACTTTCGGTTGATGGCCGAGAAGTTGGCTCGCTCGCAAAAGTCGTATATATCCTTGAATGGGCCATTCTTCTCGCGCTCGGCGATAATGGCATTTACAGCACCTTCACCTACGCCCTTGATAGCGGCCAAACCGAAGCGGATGTCGCCCTTGGCGTTAGATGAGAAGCGCATCTGCGACTCGTTGATATCGGGCGAAAGTACGCTGATACCCATTCGCTTACACTCGCTCATATACTCCTTGAGCTTGTCCAAGCTGGTGAGGTTGGCGCTGAGCAATGCCGCCATATATTCCGACGGATAGTTTGCCTTGAGGTATGCGGTCTGATAAGCCACCCACGAGTAGCAAGTTGCGTGCGACTTGTTGAAGGCGTAGGATGCAAACTTCACCCAGTCCTCCCAAATCTTCTCCAAGACCTTCTTGTCGTGGCCATTTGCTGTACCGCCCTTCAAGAATTTTGGCTTGAGCTCCATCAACTTCGATAGAATCTTCTTACCCATCGCCTTACGCAGGGTGTCGGCCTCACCTCGGGTGAAGTCCGCCAAGAGTCGCGAGAGCAACATCACCTGCTCCTGATATACCGTAATACCATAGGTGTCCTTCAAGTACTTCTCCATTACAGGGATATCGTACTCGATAGGCTTGCGGCCGTGCTTACGGTCGATAAAGTCAGGAATATAATCCATCGGGCCTGGACGATAGAGCGCATTCATCGCAATAAGGTCCTCGAACACGGTTGGCTTCAGCTCGCGCAGATATTTCTGCATACCTGCCGACTCGAACTGGAATGTTCCGAGCGTATGTCCGGCGCAATAGAGGTCGTATGTCTTCTTGTCGTCGATAGGAATGGCATCTACGTCCACATCCACTCCCTTGATTCGCTTGATGTTCTCCACTGCATCCTTCATGATGGAGAGGTTCTTCAAGCCAAGGAAGTCCATCTTGATAAGTCCTGTATCCTCGATAACCGAGCCCTCGTATTGTGTTACGAGCATCTTCTCGCCCGTCTCCTTGTCGTCAGCCGTAGATACAGGCACCCAGTCGGTGATGTCGTCGCGGCAGATGATTGTACCACAGGCGTGTACACCCGTACCACGCACGTTGCCCTCCAATTCGCGAGCATACTTTATGGTGTCGCGCATTGTTTGATCCTCCGATTGCTCGGCCTGCTGTAGCTCGGGAACGGCATTTATGGCATTCGTAAGGTTAATCTTTAGCTGCTTCTTGTCATCCTTAGGGTCGGTGATGCGGTCTGGAATGAGCTTGCACAATCTATCCGACTCCGAGAGAGGCAACTTCTGCACACGAGCCACATCCTTCAGCGCCATCTTTGTCGCCATAGTACCGTAGGTGATGATGTGTGCCACCTTCTCCTTGCCATACTTCTTGGTTACCCAATCGAGCACGCGGCCACGACCCTCATCGTCGAAGTCGATATCGATATCGGGCAACGAGATACGGTCGGGATTCAAGAAACGCTCGAACAGCAGGTCGTACTTGATAGGGTCAATCTGCGTGATGCCCAAGCAGTACGCCACGGCCGAACCCGCAGCCGAACCACGGCCTGGTCCTACCCATACGCCCAACTCCTCGCGCGCAGCACGGATAAAGTCCTGCACGATAAGGAAGTAGCCAGGGAAACCCATGGTCTTCATGATGTAGAGCTCGAAGCGCAAGCGCTCCTCGACCTCCTCCGATAGTGGTGCGCCATAACGCTTCTCGGCACCCTCCATAGTGAGCTTTGCGAGGTAGTCGGCCTCGAACTTTATTCGGTAGAGCTTGTCGTAACCTCCAAGCTTCTCAATCTTCTTTTTTGCTGCCTCTTCGTCCATCACCACCTCGCCATTCTCGTTGCGAGTGAACTCGTTGAAGAGATCCTCCTCGGTGAGGCGTGTGCGATACTCCTCCTCGGTGCCAAACTCCGAAGGGATAGGGAATACAGGCATAATAGGTGCGTGGTCAATAGAGTAGCGCTCCACCTTATCGCAGATGGCAACAGTGTTTTCCATCGCCTCGGGATAACCTCCGAATACAGCCTGCATCTCGGCGGTGGTCTTCATCCACTCCTGCTTCGAGTAGAGCATTCGCTTAGGGTCGTCGAGGTCTTTGCCTGTACTTAGGCAGATAAGGCGGTCGTGAGCTTCGGCATCCTTCTCATCCACAAAGTGAACGTCGTTGGTGCAGATGAGTGGCACATTGAGCTTGCGCGAGAGCTCCACCAACTTCTCGTTTACCTTGCATTGCATAGGGTAGGCCTCGTGGTTGGCACGCTCGACTGTAGCTTTGTGCAGCTGCAACTCGAGGTAGTAATCCTCGCCAAATAGCTTCTTGAACCACAATACTGACTGCTCGGCCTCCTCCAATCTGTCGTCTTGGATAAGGCGCGGAATCTCACCACCAAGACACGCCGAGGCGCATATCAACCCTTCGTGATACTTCTCCAACTCGCTGCGGTCGGTACGCGGACGACCATAGAAACCTTCGGTCCACGCCTTAGATACTATCTTGATAAGGTTTTTGTAACCCTTGAAATTCTTTGCGATGAGGATGAGGTGATAACCGCCGAGGTCAGTCTTGTCGTTCTTTTGGTCGAGCGAGCGACGAGCCACATAGACCTCACAGCCGATAATTGGCTTGAACGGAGGAGTGTTCTCCATCTCAACAATTATCTCACGGGCCTTCACTGCGTCGAATTCGAACTCCTTCTGCATCTTCTCCAGGTCGCCAATAAGCGCACCAAGCTCGGCAAGAGCCTTTGTCTGCTCCTCGTTAGGTTCGAAATTTTTGTCGGCTTTTTTTGCAGCCTCAATCTCGGCTTCGATGGCCTTCTTCTCACCCTGCTTCTCGGCGAGTAGAGCGGTCAAATTCTCGTGCTCACCTTGTAGGGCAAGCATCTTGTCGAGCAGCTTCTTTAAATCTTTCTCACGAGAGGCTTTTGCACCATTCACCTTGTTTACATAGTTCATGAACTCTTTGATAGCGAACATGTTACCGTGGTCGGTGATGGCGATGCCTGGCATACCATCCTTGATAGCCTTATCGACGAGTTTTGCTACACTCGCCTGACCGTCAAGGAGAGAGTATTGGGTGTGAGTATGTAGATGTACGAAACCGCTCATAATAAAGTCGTATTTGCTCGATACAAAGGTATGAAATAAAAGCGAAAACGGAAAACGGAAAACTTCTTTCTATTTTAGTTTTGTAATTCCCGGTCTTTGTCCTCTGCCTATTTCGGGCGCGGTTTTTGTATTTTTTACTATCGAAAAAAGTTATAACTTTACATTTAAGATAACCGAAATACTTATGCAGACAGACGACTTTTTGGTATTGGCCGAGTATAACTCTGCAATCGAGGCGGAGATGGCAAAGAGCATCCTTGCGTGCGCAGGCATACACGCGCATATAGACAATGAGTATATGACAACCCTCTATCCGGGGGTTGTTCGTGCAAGGCTAGTTGTGTCAGAGGATGACTACAAACAGGCTAAAATGCTGCTACGCCTACACGATTAGTGCTTGTTCCAGATTTCCCACGCAGCTTCGGCCTGGGCGTAAAACATTGTGAGTCCGTCAATTGTGCGGGCTCCTTGCGCTGCGCCGAGTTGTAGGAATTTGGTCTCGCGAGGATTGTATACGCAGTCGAAGAGTGTGTGCTTCGGCGAGAGCGCTGCGTAGGGTAGTGCGGGCGCACTATCCACATTCGGATACATTCCGAGAGGTGTGGTGTTTACTATTATGTCGGTGTTGGCAATTAGTTCCTCGCTCAAATCTTCGTAAGAGAGGTCTGCCGAGCCCTTCGAGCGCGAAACAACAGCAACCTCTGCGCCGCCCTCACGCAATGCGTACTGCACCGCCTTCGATGCACCGCCAGTGCCGAGCACGAGGGCCTTTGCACAGTCAAGCGTCACACCTTCCAACGACTTGCGAATGCCTATGACATCGGTGTTGTAGCCTTCGAGTCCTTCGGGCGTAACCTTCACGCAATTTACCGCACCAATAGCCTTTGCCTCGTCGCTGATTGACGCGAGGTGCTGCATTATTGCCTGCTTGTGGGGAATCGTAACGTTGAAACCTGTTAGACGCTCGCAGTGTGGCAATACCTCTTCGGCACGCTCGATTGGCAGTAGCGAATACTCCGCATCAATTTCCTCCACCGAGAACTTTTCGGTGAAGTATTTGGCGGACAGCGAGTGTCCGAGAGGAAAACCTATGAGGGCAAAGTGCTTCATTTTGGCTTTTTAGAGAAATAAGAGAGTCTATCGTGCTACAATTCCCTACTGCACCAGTAGTAATTATCAACTGTCAATTGTTATTTCTTCACGCCTTTGTATATAATGTAGGCGAGGGCAAGGCCTACAATGGCCATAATGCCATAGCCAATCTGGTGGCTATACTTTGTTACAGTTTCGTTGAGTTGCTCTTCTGGAACTACAGACTCGAGATACCATCCGAGTCCTGCAAGCACCGCATTCCAAAGACCTGCTCCAATAGCGGTGTAGAGCGCAAACTTGGCGATATTCATACGCGCAAGACCTGCAGGGATTGAAATAAGCTGACGAACTGCAGGTACAAGACGGCCTACAAGTGTTGCTATTGCTCCGTGGCGAATAAAATAGTCTTCGGCCTTCATAACCTTCTGTTCATCGAGCAGACACATATGTCCGAAGCGACTATTTGCGAACTTATAGACAATAGGTTTGCCGAGCCACAATGCAAGGAAGTAGTTGATAAATGCGCCTATCAATGCACCAAGTGTTGCAAAGAGTATCACCCACCACACATTCAACTCGCCCGTAGCTGCAGCCTTGTATGCAGCAGGTGGCACAACTACCTCGCTCGGGAATGGAATGAATGAACTCTCGATAGCCATCAACAACGTGACGGTCCAGTAGTTTAGATTCTCCAAACACCACTCAATAAAACCTAAAGATTCCATAGTTCTATCTCCTATTTATAAAACGCTTGGTAAGCCAATGACGCACCGGCTCATCGTAGAGTTTCAAGCAGGTGTAGGCAAGCGCAATGTTTATGGCAAATACCATTATCACTACCGGCCAAGTCTCGCCCAATGTGTAGTGCTTGTTCTCAATCAACCAAGCGTAGAATAGGTACATTACCGGGTAGTGAACGATGTAGAGCGGATATGATATATCGCCCAAGAATTTGCAGAATGCCGACGACACTTTGCCAGTTGTCGTACCCGAGGCTGTAAGCCATACTATTGCAGGGAAGATGAACAAGATGCAGGCAAATTCGTATAGGCCATTTATGCTCACTTCGCCACACTTTGCAAAGGCCGGCACCGAGAAGAGCGCGAAAAGCACAGCCCACGCAATCCAGAAGATACCCTTAATCTTCACAGGCTTAAAGTTACGAGCCATAAGCATACCCAACGAGAATGGGAACATCATTCGGAGCATACCGCCCCAGAAATTTGCTGTGTCGAGAGTCCAACCGATACCAATCATATCGTAGCCCGATACATCGGTGGTTGCGAACCAACACCACACTACACCCAAAGCGGCTGTCAATATTGCCAATATGCGAGTGCTCAAACGGCGTATAATAAGCGCATAGAGCAGGTTGCCGATATACTCGAAGAAGAGCGACCAACTTGGTCCATTCAAGGAGTACATCTCGCCATTGCCACGCAAATCGTACGGCGCACCCGGATAGGCTGGGATAAACAACATTGTGAGCACCAACGCTACCAACGACCACGATATAGGTGTTGCTGTGCCATCCCACTTTACGCCACCTTGCAACAAGAAGGTTATGAGTCCAATTACGGCACCCATAATGAGCATTGGGTGCAGACGAATAAGTCGGCGTTTGAAGAAATCTTTGAGCGTCAGGCGGTTGTGCGTGCTCTGCCAGCGGTCATCGTAGGCGTAGCTAATAACAAAGCCCGAGAGCATAAAGAACAAATCTACTCCCAAATGACCGTGGTTGAAAGTTGTGATAGCCGTACCTTCGGCGAAGGCAAAACCCTCGAAAAAGTGGTACCATACAACCATCAATGCCGCAGCACCTCGTAGTGCATCGAGCAGAGCATAGTGGGGCTTGCTATCGGCGAATGCTGCCGAGGGCGTGGCTTGGTTGGTCTTTGTCATAATTTATCTTATTTTATCAAGTTTGCAATCGCCTCGAATGCGACAAGGTTCTGCTCTCCTGTGCTCATATTCTTCACAGTTGCCTTACCCTCGGCCAACTCGTTGCTGCCGATGATTACGACATACGGAATCTCGCGACGATTTGCATACTCCATCTGCTTCTTCATCTTTGCTGAGTCGGGATATACCTCGGTTGCGATGCCATTGTCGCGCAGAGCCTTTGCGCAGCGCAACGATGCCAATGCCTCCGCCTCGCCAAGGTTGATGAACAACACCTTCGCTACACAGCTCACTTCGGTAGGGAAGAGGTTCAAGCCAACCATAACATCGTAGATGCGGTCTGCGCCGAACGATATACCTACGCCCGATACGTCTGGCATACCGAAGATGCCGGTGAGGTTGTCGTAGCGACCACCACCGCAAATCGAGCCAATAGCAAAATTCTTCGCCTTAACCTCGAAGATAGCGCCTGTGTAGTAGTTCAAACCACGAGCCAACGAGAGGTCCAACTCAACCTCCAAGTTGATGCCGAGCGACTCCACCATACCAAATACGGTGCGCAACTCCTCTACGCCCTTCAAGCCTGTTTCGCTTGCGGCAAGGATGCTCTCGAGCTGAGCCAACTTCTCGGCTGTTGAGCCACTCAACATAAGGATAGGCTCCAACTTTGCTACAGCCTCGGCCTCAATGCCACGCTCTGCCAACTCTGCCTTAACATTGTCGAGGCCAATCTTCTCAAGCTTGTCGATAGCTACGGTGATGTCAATCATCTTGTCGGCGTGACCCATAACCTCGGCAATGCCGTAGAGTACCTTGCGGTTGTTGAGCTTCAACACAACGTTGATGCCGAGCTTGCCGAATACACGCTCGACAATCGAAATCAGCTCCACCTCGTTCATCAACGAGCGTGAGCCAATAATATCGACGTCGCACTGGTAGAACTCACGGTAGCGACCCTTCTGTGGACGGTCAGCACGCCATACAGGCTGAATCTGATAACGCTTGAATGGGAATGTAATCTCGTTTTGGTGCTGCACAACGTAGCGGGCAAACGGAACGGTCAAGTCATATCGTAAACCCTTCTCGCAGATGCGGTGCGCTTGACGTACCTCCTCGTCGTTGAGGTTTGCACCGAAGTCGCCCGAGTTGAGAATCTTGAAGAGGAGCTTGTCGCCCTCCTCGCCATACTTACCCATAAGGGTAGAGAGATTCTCCATCGAAGGGGTTTCGATAGAGGCAAAGCCGTAGTTGCGGAATACCTCGGCGATAGTATCGAATATGTAGGAACGACGTGCCGTCTCGAGTGGCGAAAAGTCGCGCGTTCCCTTTGGAATAGATGGTTTCTGTGCCATAATTAAAATGCAAAATTCAAAATGCAGAATTCAAAATTACTCAACCAGCTTGCGGTACTTCACACGGTGTGGGGTAGTATCCATACCCTGCGACTTCTTCCACTCCTCGTACTCCGAGTACGAACCCTCGTAGAACATCACATTACCATCGCCCTCGAACGAGAGGATGTGGGTTGCGATACGGTCCAAGAACCAACGGTCGTGCGAGATAACTACTGCGCAACCTGCAAAGTGCTCCAAGCCCTCCTCCAATGCGCGGAGTGTGTTCACGTCGATATCGTTGGTAGGCTCATCGAGCAAGATAACGTTACCCTCCTCCTTGAGTGCCAACGCGAGGTGCAAGCGGTTACGCTCACCACCCGACAATACGCCACACTTCTTCTCCTGGTCGGCACCTGTGAAGTTGAAACGTGCAACATATGCGCGAGCAGGTACCTGGCGGTTGCCCAACTGCACAAACTCGCTATTCTGCGAGATTACCTCGTATACGGTCTTCTCAGGGTCAATTGACTTGTGCTGCTGATCTACGTATGCGAGCTTAACGGTCTGACCTACAGTGAAAGTACCGCTTGTAGGCTCTTCCAAGCCCATAATCATACGGAACAAGGTGGTCTTACCTGTACCGTTAGGGCCAATCACACCTACGATACCTGCAGGTGGCAACTTGAAGTCCAAGCCCTCGTAGAGCACGCGGTCGCCAAAGGCCTTCGATACGCCATTAGCCTCGATAACCACATCGCCCAAACGTGGTCCGTTCGGAATGTAGATCTCGAGCTTCTCCTCCTTCTGCTTTGTATCCTCGTTGAGCATCTTGTCGTATGCCGAGAGACGAGCCTTGCTCTTTGCGCGACGGCCTGATGGGTTCATATTAACCCACTCCAACTCGCGCTCCAAAGTCTTGCGACGCTTCGACTCCTGCTTCTCCTCCATAGCCATTCGCTTGGTCTTCTGGTCGAGCCAGCCCGAGTAGTTGCCCTTCCAAGGAATACCCTCGCCACGGTCGAGCTCCAAAATCCAGCCTGCAACATTATCCAAGAAGTAACGGTCGTGGGTAACAGCGATAACGGTACCCTTATACTGCTGCAGGTGCTGCTCCAACCAGTCGATAGACTCTGCGTCGAGGTGGTTGGTA
Source organism: Alistipes sp. (assembly GCA_045614685.1). Classification (GTDB taxonomy): domain Bacteria; phylum Bacteroidota; class Bacteroidia; order Bacteroidales; family Rikenellaceae; genus Alistipes. The sequence goes on from JAZLDJ010000050.1 coordinate 16,073, forward strand.
GGCTCATCGAGCAACAACACATCAGGCTGCTGCAACAAGAGGCGGCACAACGCCACGCGACGACGCTCACCTCCCGAGAGAACCGAAACCTTCTGGTCTGCTGCAGGACAACGCAAAGCGTCCATAGCACGCTCCAATACGCTATCCAACTCCCAGCCGTTCACGTGGTCAATCTTCTCGTACAACTCGCCCTGACGCTCGATAAGACGTGTCATCTCGTCGTCGTCCATTGGCTCGCACAACTTCATATTGATATCCTCGTACTCCTTCAAGAGTGCTGCGGTCTCGGCGCAACCCTCCTCGACAACCTCCTTTACGGTCTTGTTCTCGTCGAGCTGAGGCTCCTGCTCGAGGTAACCTACGGTGTAACCTGGTGAGAAGACAACCTCGCCCTGGAAGTTCTTGTCGATACCTGCGATAATCTTCATCAGGGTAGATTTACCCGAACCGTTGAGACCGATGATACCGATCTTTGCACCATAGAAGAATGAGAGGTAGATGTTGTTCAACACCTTCTTCTGATTCTGAAAGGTCTTGCTGACACCCACCATCGAAAAGATAATTTTCTCGTCTGCCATATTATATCTGTTTTTTGTTATTTTTCGTTATAATCGCACAAAGATAGTTATTTTATTCGAAATAATCTTTATCTTTGTAAAAAGATAATTTCCAACGTAAAATTTACAAAGAGATGAAGAGATCGATTTTATTACTCTGCGTACTGCTTTTAGGTACAACTGTTTTTGCAGCAAATGACTATAATCTGTTATCGCCAAACGGCAAATTGGAGGTTGCTATTAGTACGAGCCCTAAACTATCGTACAGCGTAAAATGTAATGGCGAGCAAATTTTAGTTCCTTCACAAATCGGATTGAAGATTTACGAAGGAGTGCAACTAGGTGTGAATGAGAAAGTTAAGCGTGTTAAACGCACTTCTGCTAACACCGAAATACCTGCGCAGTTCTATTTTCGCAACACTATCAAAGACCATTACAACGCATTACGCATTGAATTCTCCTCTCGCTATGCAGTAGAGTTCCGCGCTTACGACGAAGGCGTCGCATATCGTTTTGTAACGAACTTTAAGAACGATTTTATTCTTGAAAGCGAGATTGCAGAGTTTGTTTTTGCAAAGGACTATAAAGGTTATTTCCCTTATGCTAATCCTACTGGCACAAAAAAAGATAAATATTTCTCCTCTTTTGAATCGTGGTATCGCAACGTTGAGTTATCGAAGTTCGAGGCAGATAAAGTGGCATTCGTTCCTGTGATGGTTGAGACCGATAACCACAAGGTTTGTATCTTGGAGGCAGATGTGGAGCATTATCCTGGTATGTTTGTGTCGAATCCAACGGGTGCAACTGCACTCAGTGGTGAGTTCGCACCAATGCCCGATAAGGTTGTTGAGGGAGGACACCATCAACTACAGGGCATTGTTATGAGTCGTAAGCCGTATGTCGCTGAGTGTAAGGCGGTGACAAATACTCCGTGGCGAATTGTACTTGTGACCGACAACGCAAACACCCTACTCGATAATGATATGGTTTATCGTCTGGCATCCCCTTCGCGCTTGGAAGATACCTCTTGGATTAAACCGGGCAAGGTCGCTTGGGATTGGTGGAATTACTGGGGATTGATTGGCGTTCCGTTCAAGGCGGGTGTCAATACCGAAACCTACAACTACTACGTAGATTTTGCGGCAAAGAGTGGTGTAGAGTATGTTATACTCGACGAGGGTTGGGCAGTAAAGTATGCTAATGACCTTCGTCAGGTGGTTCCTGAGATTGATTTGAAGGCTATCATAGACAATGCTAACGCTAAGGGCGTAGGAATTATTCTCTGGGCAGGATATAATGCCGTTGCAGGCAAAGAGGAGGAGATATGTCGCCACTTTGCTGAGATGGGAGTAAAGGGCTTCAAGGTGGATTTCCTCGACCGCGATGATGCGCCGATGGTTGATTTCCAATACAAAATTGCGGAAATTGCAGCCAAGTACAAACTTATGATCGATTTCCACGGATGCCCAAAACCTACGGGTATGAATCGCACCTATCCGAATATTGTCAATTTCGAGGCAGTTCTCGGTTTAGAGAATGCAAAGTTTGTTCGCAAGCACAATACTTATAATCAGGTGGAGTACGATATGCAGATTCCATATTTGCGAATGGTAGCAGGCCCTATGGATTACACGCAAGGAGCAATGCGCAATGCCAGCAAGGAGAATTATTATCCTTGCCACCATGCCCCAATGAGTCAAGGTACTCGTTGTCGTCAGTTGGCTATGTACGCGATATATTTTGCTCCGTTCGCAATGTTATGCGACTCGCCTTCTCTCTATGAGCGCGAAGAGGAGTGTACTAAATTCATTGCTGAGTTCCCTACCGTTTGGGACGAAACAGTAGTCCTTGATGGAGAGTTTAGCGACTATATCGCTATGGCTCGTCGCAATGGCGACACTTGGTATGTGGGTGTTATGTCGGATTGGACTGCACGTAAGGTGGAACTTGACTTGTCGAAGATTCTTGGCGAGGGCAATTATGTTGCTGAGGTGTTCCGTGATGGCTTGAATGCCGATCGCTTGGGCGAGGATTATATCTACGAAACAGTTGCTGTGCCGGCATCTCGCAAGATGGTTGCCGATATGGCTCCAGCTGGTGGATATGTCTTAAAGATTACAAAGAGATAGATTGCCCTGCTATAAACATAATAAAGGCTGTCCCCAAAGACAGCCTTTATTATGTTATGTGGTGAAATTTATTTCACATCGAAAGCGAAGATGTGAGCCTTCATCGAGCCCCAAGTTTTGTCTACTACGATACGTACGCCATCGGTCTCGACTGCGTCGAACGATACGTTTACAAGACGACGGTAGTTCTCGTTAACGGTTGCAACGGTCTTCCACTCGCCAGCGTTAGGGTTTGCAGCGTACTCCTTAGCCTGCTTCTTATTTTTGGCAGGAACTCGTACCTGAATGTGGAAATTCTTAACCATCTCCTTAGGCATAGGAACACGGTCGGTAGTCTCCTCCAACTTACGCATGCGCTTGCCACGAACCTTGAAGTCTGAGTCGAAGATGAGACGTGCGCCCGAAGCGGTGATAGGCTTGTCCCAAGTGTAGGTGAGGTGAGTCTCGCCTACGCCTGCATATACGCCATTGTCTTGGCCAGCCCACTCGCGGTCGATACCGTTACGCATAGGCTCATTCTCTGCAAGAGTATTAGCCGACTTGGTCAACTCGTTAACCTGACGCCAACGATATGGCAACATACAGTCGTCGTCCTCCAATGTAGCCTGCAACTCCTTGATGTGGTTCTTGCGGAGTTCTGCTGGGGTGATATTCTTGTCGATAATCATATCGGCAGCAGTACCTACAGCCTGACCCATAAGGGCGCAAGTAGCCATTACGCGAACAGCCGAGAATGCCATATGCGAAGCCGAAATATCACGACCTGCGAACATAAGGTTTGGAACATTTACAGAGTAGAGGCAGTCGAACGGAATGCCATAACCCTGTGGAATGTAGTACTCAACCGAAGCCAAGCCCTTGTTGTGGAAACCATTCGAGTCGTGGTTGTCGAGAGTCCAACCTCCATATGCTACAACATCCTCGAAGTGACCACCCGAGAGAACATCCTGCTGGGTGAGGGTGTGAGGTGCAACATAGCGAGTAGACTCGCGCTTGCCAGGGATAGAGCCGGTCCATACCAACTCGTAGTCGCGGCAACGTCCGTCTGGGTGATTCTTCATATACTCCCAAATACCGTAGCCAATCTTCTTGAGTTCGTACTGAATCTCGTTAGCATCGAAGATGGTGTCGAAGGTGATACCCGAGCACTCAACCCACCAGAAGTTGTTGTCGTGAGCACGCCAGATAATCTTGTAGTTGAGTTTCTGGTTTGGAAGTGTAGACTTTGGAGTGTCGTAGTTGAAGTCGTCGTCGGTGAAGTGGTAAGCCCACTCAGGAGCGTGGAATGGGTGGTGCTCCGAGGTCTTGCGCAATTGCAAGAGGATAGAATTACCCATTGTGTGGTTGGTCGACTTCTCGTTGGTTACATACGACTCGTTATAGGTGCTCTTCGACTCGGTACCACGGCGATACTCTGCGCCCGAGAGACGAAGAATACCATCGCCTGTACAATCCAAGAACAACTTGCCCTTGATGGTGTACTCGGTGTAGTTGTTAGAGTTCCAGCACTTTACGGCTGCAATCTCATTGCCGTTCATCACAACGTCGCGTACCGATGTGTTGAGCAAGAGGCGAATGTTCTTCTCCTCCACAACAGTCGAGTACATAACGTCATCCCACAAAGGATAGCGCTGCAAAGGGTTGTAGTAGAAGTTGCGGCACTGCAACTCCTCCATAATACCAGCCTCCTGGCACTGATCCTCGCGAACGCCTACGATACCCATACGCATCTCGCTCGAGGTGTTACCACCGAGCATAGGACGATCCTGGATGAGGATTACCTTCGAGCCGTGACGAGCAGCCGCTACTGCAGCACAGAGTCCCGAAAGACCTCCACCGCAGACAACGATTGGTGCCTCCATCTCGACTTGGCGTATAACCTGGTCGTTTTTGTTTGTGTGGAAATCCGAGCCCTGGCTCTTGCGCATCAACTCTACTCCCGTAATCTGTGCAGATGCGGTTGTCGAGATGAGCATAGCTACAAGCATCGACAAAACTGAAAAGATTTTCTTCATGATGTTTTTCTACTGTTTTTTGTGTTTATTTGTGAATATTATTTTCGTTACCAAGCAAAGAGTGGGTAGCCCTCCATCAAGGCGTTTACATCCTTGCGAACAGCTGCGATATTCTCCTCGTTCTCAGCGTCGGAGAGTACGCGGTCAATCAACTCTGCGATGTACTCCATCTTATCCTCCTTCAAACCACGAGTGGTGATGGCAGGAGTACCAAAGCGCAAGCCCGAAGTCTGGAATGCCGAGCGCGAATCGAATGGTACCATATTCTTGTTTGCGGTGATATCTGCCGCAACGAGAGCCTTCTCGGCAACCTTACCTGTCAACTCAGGGAACTTGGTACGCAAATCCACCAACATAAGGTGGTTGTCTGTGCCGCCCGATACGATGTTGTAGCCGCGAGCCATCAATGCTGCAGCCAATGCCTGGGCATTGCGTACTACCTGCTGCTGATACTCCTTATACTCAGGGGTTAACGCCTCGCCGAACGCTACAGCCTTAGCTGCGATAACGTGCTCGAGTGGACCGCCCTGAATACCTGGAAATACTGCTGAGTTCAATATCTGCGACATCTTCTTAACTACGCCCTTTGGAGTAGTCAAGCCCCATGTATTGACGAAATCCTTACCGAGCAAGATGATACCACCACGCGGACCGCGCAAAGTCTTGTGGGTAGTAGAGGTTACAATGTGTGCATACTTCACAGGGTTCTCCAAGATGCCCGCAGCGATAAGACCTGCGGTGTGAGCCATGTCAATCATAAGCAATGCGCCAACCTTGTCGGCAATCTCGCGCATACGCTTGTAGTCCCACTCGCGCGAGTAGGCCGATGCACCACCCACGATAAGCTTTGGCTTGTGCTCCATAGCCTTGCGCTCCATCTCGTCGTAATCTACGCGACCATCCTCCTCGCGTACCGAGTAGTCTACCGCGTTGAAGTACATACCCGACATATTTACTGCCGAGCCGTGCGAGAGGTGACCTCCGTGCGAGAGATTCAAACCGAGGAATGTGTCGCCTGGCTTCAATACTGCAAAGAATACCGCCATGTTTGCCTGTGCACCCGAGTGTGGCTGTACGTTGGCGTACTCTGCACCATAGAGCTCGCAGAGGCGCTCGATAGCGAGGCTCTCTACCTTGTCTACAACCTCGCAACCTCCATAGTAGCGTGCTGCAGGGTAGCCCTCGGCATACTTGTTTGTAAGTACCGAACCCATTGCGTTCATCACTTGCTCGCTAACAAAGTTCTCCGATGCAATAAGCTCAATACCACGCATTTGGCGTGCGCGCTCCTCGGAGATGAGGTCGAAAATCTGATTGTCCTTTTTCATTTTAGCTATATATTTAATTGTTGTTTTTGTTCGTTATTGTGCCGTGTAAGCATTTCGCTGCGCGAAATTACGACTTTTTTCAGAAAAAATCACTATATTTGCGCTAAACTTATAAACAAATTTTACTATGAAACTTCTTGAAGGAAAGGTTGCCCTTGTTACAGGTGCTACTCGCGGCATTGGCCGTGCCATAGCTTTGCGTTTTGCCGAACAGGGTGCAAATGTTGCGTTTACATATCTCTCGTCGGTTGCAGCAGCCGAGTCTCTCGTTGCCGAAATCGAGGCTTTGGGCGTTCGTGCCATTGGATTTGCTTCGAATGCTGCAGATTTTGCAGATGCGCATAAGGTTGTTGAGCAGACTGTTGCCGAGTTTGGCACACTCGATATATTGGTTAATAACGCGGGCCAAACCAAGGATACTCTTATGCTCCGTATGAGCGAGGAACAGTGGGATTCCATTATCGACACCAACCTCAAGTCGGCATTTAACTTCACCCACGCAGCTGTTCCCGTAATGATTCGTCGTCGCTCGGGCGTAATTATAAATATGTCGTCGGTGGTGGGTACCAATGGCAACGCTGGCCAGTGCAACTACGCTGCCTCGAAGGCTGGCCTTATTGGTCTTACCCAATCTATCGCCAAGGAGGTAGGCTCTCGCAATGTGCGCGTAAATGCCATTGCTCCAGGCTTTATCACCACCGATATGACCGATAAACTCAACGACGCCACCAAACAAGCAATTATATCTTCCGTATCGCTCGGTCGTATGGGCGCTGCCGACGAGATTGCCAATGTGGCTCTCTTCCTTGCAAGCGATATGTCGTCGTATGTGACGGGTCAGACCATTAAGGTTTGTGGCGGTATGAGAGTTTAGTGAATTTAATGAGATTAGTGACTAATCCCTAAATTTCCTAATCTCCCTAATAAAAAAGCCAATGGCTAATGGCCAAAAAAAATAGCGGTCACACGACCGCTATTTTAGTTTTCCGTTTTTAGTTTACTTTACCTCAAACTCTGCAGTGAGGAGATCCTTGTCGCGGGATGAGCCGCCGACCATAACCTTGAACGTTCCTGGCTCGACTACGCGCTGCATCTCGAGGTTGTAGTAGCGGAGGTGCTCAGGTGTGAGGGTAAAGGTGATGCGCTTGCTCTCACCTGGCTTGAGTGTTACTCGCTCGAAGCCCTTGAGCTCCTTTACAGGTCGAGTAACCTCCGAGTAGCAGTCGTTGATATAGAGCTGAGCAATCTCCACGCCCTCGCGCGCGCCTGTATTCTTAATAGTAACGCTTGCCTCGATATTCTCGTTTGCCGCAATCTGCTTCTTCGAGAGCTGCAAATCGGAGTATTCGTATGTCGTATATGACAATCCAAAGCCGAATGGGTAGAGAGGCGTGGTTGGCATATCTATAAGGCGATAACGCTGGACAGTAGCCTTTTTGTGGTTGTAGTAGATTTGGATCTGACCTTCGTGTCGAGGGATAGTCATAGCCAACTTTGCCGAAGGATTGACCTCTCCGCAGAGAATCTCGGCAATAGCCTTACCACCAAGCATACCTGGCTCCCAAGCGTAGAGTATGGCAGGGAGATTTTCATCCTCCCAAACAAGGCTGTTTGGACGGCCCGTTACGACAACGAGAATTGTCGGCTTGCCACTTGCTGCAACTTTACGTACCAAATCCTTCTGCAAGCCATAGAGGTCGATGGTTGCACGGTCTTGATTCTCGCCACAGGTCTTTACGCCCTTGCGAACACGAAGACTTGTTTCGCCGGCTACAACGATGTTGAGGTCGGTAGTGCGAGCTATACGTGCAGCCTTATCCACATTCTCCTGCTTCATTCTCTTTGGGGTATCGCCCTGATCTACAAATACGAACTCTGTCTTTGGAGCCACCTCGCGTAAGCCTTCGAGAATAGTGGTGATGTTTTCCGGCTGCTGAGGTGCCGACCAATCGCCCATAATGTTCTGATCATCGGCGTTGATGCCCGTTACGAGTACACGCTTATATTTCTTTATGTCGAGTGGAAGAATACCGTTGTTTTTTACGAGTACAATCGAGTTACGTGCTGCCTCCAATGCTGTTGCACGATGCTCCTCGCACATACGCACCTTCTTACCCTCCTCGATGTCGCAGTATGGATTCTCGAACAGTCCAAGACGGAACTTTGCGGTGAGAATCCTGCGTACCGACTCGTCGATGCGACTCATAGGAATACGCCCCTCACGCACCAACTCTGCAACCTCCTCGTTCCAATAGATACCGTGCATATGCATATCCATACCCGCCATAATCGACTGATAGAATGCCTCCTTGCGACTTGTTGCGGTGAATTGTCTGGTGTACAGACGCTCGATATCCATCCAGTCGCTTACGATAAATCCATCGAAACCATACTCCTTGCGCAGGACATCCTCCATAAGCCACTTGTTGCTGTGGCAAGGCACTCCGTTGATGTCATTGTGAGCCATCATTGCCGAGCCTGCGCCACCTTTGCGAACGCTCAACTCGTATGGTGGCAGGAAAACTTCGTGGAGGGTGCGCTCCGAAATATCTGTCGGAGTGGCGTTTCCTCCATTTATAGACTGCGAGCCTGCGATAAGGTGCTTGATGCAGGCTAAGACGTCATCTCCGCCCTGCATATCGCCCTGATAGCCATTTACCAATGCTAAACCCATCTGGCCTACGAGATATGGGTCCTCACCAAAGGTCTCGCCACAACGTCCCCAGCGAGCATCACGGGCGACATCAACATTTGGGTTGAATGTCCAGTGCATATTCATTGCACGCATCTCCTTTGCGGTCTGACGAGCAATCTTGTATGCCATCTCGGTATCAAACGAGCAGGCAAGTCCGATGCTTGTCGGATAGGATGTATTGTCGGGAGCGAGGCAGTTTCCGTGGATGGCGTCGATACCCAAAATCAACGGAATGCCAAGACGAGAACTCATTGCCAACTCCTGCAACTCATTAGCCTCCTCTGGTGTCAAAACGTGGAGATAAGAGCCTATACGGCCCTCTTTTGTCCACTTGCGGAGTGTGTCGGCGTTGATGCCTGGGTAGTAGCCCTGTGCATCTTGATTGTCAGCTTGAGCCTTCTTGTCCATGTTCGATACATGTACAACGCCGCAGAATTGGTTCATCTGCCCAACTTTCTCCTCGAGTGTCATCTTCGAGATCAAATCTTCGACACGCTGCTCGATAGGGAGTTTCGGATTCTTGTAATTAGCCTTACTGCTCGACACTGCGAGGAGTAGAATGGCTAAGAATAGGAACTTTTTCATGGTCGTATAGTGGTTGTTAGTTTATCGAATCTGTGCGCCGTGCTTGTGCTCGAATGCCGACTGCAATGCCGACATTGTGCGCTCGATGGTCTTGTCGTTGAGGGTCTGATTCTTATCCTCGAGGATGAACGACAATGCGTACGACTTCTTGCCCTCAGGCAACTTGTCGCCCTCGTAAACGTCGAACAACGAAACGCTCTTCAGGAGCTTCTTCTCGGTTGCGAACGCAGTAGCACGGAGCTGTGCGAACGAAACGCCCTTGTCAACAAGGAGTGCCAAGTCGCGCTTAACCTCTGGGTACTTCGACAACTCGGTTGCTGCAACCTTGTGCTTGCGAGTAGCCTTCAAAAGCATATCGAAGCCGATCTCGGCAAAGAATACATCCTGCTTGAGGTCGAATGCCTTGCAAATCTTGGCATTCACCTGACCCATCTGCACGAATGGCTTGTTGTTTACGTAGAGCTCCACTGCATCACCAAACAAATCGCTCTCGAGCGACTCTGTGCGCAAAGCGTAGATGTCCAAGCCAAAACGACGGAGCAAGAGCTCCACCTGAGCACGCAAAGTGTAGAACGAAGCCTGCTCGGCCTTCTGATTCCACGACTGTGGAGTTGCAACTCCTGTTACAGCGATAGCCAAACGGTAGTTCTCTGAGTACGATGCAAGTGGTGCAACCTCCTCGCCCTCCTTAGCCTCGGCCTTGTTGTAGAAGTAGCAATTACCAAACTCGTAAATCTTCAAGTCGCCATTGCGGTGGTTTGCGTTGAGTTGTACTGCCTCCATTGTGTTGAAGAGCAAGGTCTGACGCATAACGCCCAAATCTGCCGAGAGTGGGTTCATAATCTTCACACACTTCTCCACAGGGTATGACTGTAAGCCCTCGTAGTAGGCGGTCTTGGTGAGTGAGTTCGACATAATCTCGGTGTAGCCACGTGCGGTGAGCATATCGGCTACAAGGTTAGTCAAACGGGTCTTATCTGGCTTCTGAACGTACGAGAGGGTAGAGTTTACCTTGTCCGATACCTCTACATTGTTGTAGCCATAGATGCGGAGGATATCCTCGATGAGGTCAGCCTCGCGCTGTACATCTACGCGGTATGGTGGTACTGCCACGCTCCATACGTCGCCCTCCTCCTTCTCAATCTTAACTTCCAAGGCGTCGATGATGGTGCGGAAGGTCTCGGTTGGAATATCCTTGCCGATGAGCGACTTTGCACGCGAAACCGAGAAGTCGAAACGGAATGGCTCAACCTCTGCAGGGTTCGAGTCGAAAATCTCGCTCGAGGTTGTTCCGCCAGCCAACTCCTTGAAGAGGAGTGCTGCGCGCTTCAATGCGTAAATCTGAATATTAGGGTCGATACCACGCTCGAAACGGAACGACGAGTCGGTGTTGAGACCGAACCGCTTTGCGGTCTTACGTACCGATACTGGGTTGAAGTATGCCGACTCGATAAAGATGTCGGTTGTTGAGTCGCTTACGCCCGAGTCCAAACCGCCATATACACCGGCGATACACATTGGACGCTCGGCCGAGCAGATCATCAAGTCGTTGGCTGTGAGTTTGCGCTCTACGCCATCGAGGGTTACAAATGGAGTACCCTCGGCGCAGTTCTTAACTACAATCTTGCCGCCCTCAATCTTCTGTGCGTCGAATGCGTGAAGAGGCTGTCCGAGCTCGAAGAGGATATAGTTGGTAATGTCCACCAAGTTGTTCTTTGGGTTGATGCCCGCTGCACGCAACGAGTTCTGCATCCACTCTGGCGATGGAGCAATCTTGCATCCCTTAACGGTTACGCCTGTATAGTGTGGGCAAGCCTCGGTATTCTCTACCTCTACCTCGATGTTGAGGTCGTGGTTATCCACTGCGAATGCCTCTACGCTTGGTAACTTGAGCTCTGCCTGCTCACCACGAGCGCGGAGATATGCTACGAGGTCGCGTGCTACTCCGATGTGCGAAGCTGCGTCGATACGGTTTGGAGTGAGACCAATCTCGATGAGATAGTCATCGGTGATGTTGTAGTACTCCTTTGCAGGGGTGCCCACAACTGCGTCTGCTGGCAACTCGATGATGCCGTCGTGCGACGAACCAATGCCCAACTCATCCTCGGCACACAACATACCGAGCGACTCCACGCCACGAATCTTCGAGCGCTTAATCTTGAACTCCTCTTCGCCTCCATCAGGGTAGAGCACTGCGCCAACTGTAGCGCACATAACCTTCAAACCCTGACGGCAGTTTGCAGCACCGCAGACAATCTGCAATGGAGCCTCGCCACCAACGTCTACGGTAGTGATGTGGAGGTGATCCGAATCGGGGTGATCCTCGCAAGTGAGTACCTCGCCCACAACAACGCCGGCCAAGCCGCCGCGAATGGTTTCAATCTTCTCGAAGCCCTCAACCTCGAGACCAATGTCTGTCAAAACCTTCGATACCTCCTCAGCCGAGAGGGTAGTATCAACATAGTTTTTAAGCCAGTTAAAAGAGATGTTCATATTCTGTGATTTTTATTGTATTTGCTTGCTAAAAGTCAATTATCTCGCAAATATACGACTTTTAATTGAAAATTAAAAATTTTTCGTGGCGTTAATGGTGTAAAAAAACAGCGTGACGAGAGCCACGCTGTTTGGGTGAGTTGTAGAACTGGTCTACTTGTTTTTCTCCTTCTTGCCGAAGATACGATCCATTACGATAGCGATTGCGCCGTCGCCCGATACGTTACAAGCAGGGCCGTAGCCATCGAGTGCCAAATAGATTGCCATAAGCAATGCGGTCATAGGTTCGGTGAAGCCCAAGATAGAGCCAAGCAAACCTACCGAAGCCATCAATACGCCACCCATCACGCCTGGCGACGATACTGCCGCAATAGCCTGCATCAGGGCGAAATTGACAAACAAGGCGAATGGAATATCCACGCCAAACATATATGCCACGGCAACCGAAGTTGTTACGAGCTTGATGGTCGAGCCACACATATGGGTGTTCGAGCAGATAGGAATCACGAAGTTTGCAACATCCTCGCGCACGCCACTCTTGAGTGAACATCTTGTGGTTACAGGAATAACGGCTGCAGATGAGCATATCGAGAAGCCTGTGAGGTATGCTGGCAAGATGTTGTAGAGGCAACGAAGCGGATTCTTGCGAGCAATGCTACAAGCGATGATGTACTGCACAACGAGGTAGAGAATCGAGAGGACAACGCCCGTACCGATAACCTTTGCGCCTGTGCCGAGAACAACGTCGATAACGCCCTTGGCAGCCATCTCCGAAATCATGGTAAAGATGTAGATTGGCAACAACGGAATGATAGCCTTCTCGATAAAGAACTTAACGATTTCGCCAAACTCCTCGAACCATCCTTTTATCGACTCGGCCTTGATGAATACGCAGCTCAAACCGATAACAAACGAGAGGGTAATGGCTGTCATCATATCGCATACAGGCGGAATTTTCAGCTCGAAGAATGGTAGAAATTCGCGCTCTTGAAGGGTCTCTGCCGACAACTCGCCAACCTCGAGGATGTGAGGGAAGAAGCTGCTGGCGCAGCCATACGAGAATAGAGCTCCGCATACGGTCGATATATATGACACTGCAATTACAAAGACGAGCATCTTGCCTGCTCCCTTACCCAAATTAGCAATAGCAGGGGTTACCAATCCGAGTACCAACAGAGGCACCGAGAACTTCAAAAGTTGCGCAAACAAGAGGTTGAAGGTCTTGAAGATGCGGATTGAAACCTCCGGCGAATAGAGTCCGAATGCCACGCCTAAAGCAATGGCTATAACCACTTTAGGGAAGAGACCTAGCTTGAACTCCTTCCACTTGAAATAGTGGTTCAGCGCAAACAAAGCAATTGCTCCGTAAGCAATAAACGCTACAAGTCCAATGCCGATCGAAGCGAACAATGTAGCGTGGCTACCTGCCCAAGTTGTGCCTTTGAATAGCGCCAATAGGTCTTGGTGGACATTAGGCAAACAAGCGGCACATAGTACACCCAGAATAAGCGCGAAAAGCGTGCTCTTTAGGTAACTTTTTTTAGTTGTTTCTTCTTGCATAAGTTATTAGTATTTAAAATGTTATTTGTTTTATCTCGAGCCTATGTAGAGGAAAATCATTCCTATGACAATCAATAGCAGGTCTAGAGCCTTGGCCTTGAGGTTGCGTTCGCCAAAGAGGAGTGCACCGCAAGCGAACGAGACAACCACCGACGAGCGGCGAATCATTGCCACCACGGCAATCATTGCAGCACCATTGCTCAAGGCGTGAAGATAGGCCATATCTCCAGCCGTAAGAAGTATAGAAATCATAGGTATCGCCCACGACCAATGGAACTTCTGCTCGTTTCGTTTTGGCCACCATAGCACGGCCACGATGATGCTCATCAGCATAAATTGGTAGAATGTATACCAACTCTGCACGAATACGGCATTCATCGAGTACATAATATATCTATCGTACAATCCGCAACCCACGCCAATCAACGCCGCTGCGGCTACGCACAATATCCAACGATTGTGTGCAAAATCAACACCCTCCTTCTTACTCGAACGACTCAAGAGGTAGAGCGACACAATGGCGAGTACTACGCCCACCCATTGATAGCCGTTGAGCCTCTCTCCAAATATGAGCATTGCTCCGAGCAGAGTGAGCACGGGGCGTGTAGCATTGATTGGTCCGACAATGGTGAGCGGTAGGTGTTTTATGCCAAAGTAACCGAAAATCCACGATGCCAACACTATAACAGCCTTTACGAAGACCAACAAGTGGTTGTGTAGTGTACCACTTGCGGTAGCGAGTAGTGTGCCGTCGAACCAACCTGCACCCGAAGCAGAGTCGAGTAGTGCGGGTAGGAAAATTATTGTTGAGAATAGGGTGTTAAACCACAATACGGGTAGTACGGCATTCTCCTTCAAAGAACGCTTCTTGGCCACGTCGTAGAGGCCAAGCATAAGTGCCGAGAGAAATGCTAACGATACCCACATATGCTATCCGAAAATTAGAATATCTGCAATTACGAAGGCTGCCAATGTAAGGCTTGCCAAACCATTCAATGTGCCAAAGGCTATGCCTATCGAGCGTTGTCTCTTTGGTGTTACAAGGACGTGCTCAGCAACCAAGATAGCCGAGAAAAGTCCAACTCCGCACCATAAGAGCCAACTTTGTGGCAGATACATTGCAAATGCCACAAGGGCTGCCACACTCACGCAGTGAAGCGCAATGCTTATGTAAAGCGATGTTGCAACCGAGAATCGCGAAGGTATTGAGTGTAAGCCCCTTTCGCGGTCGAATGCTGCATCTTGTAGTGCGTAGATAATATCGAAGCCTCCGCACCAAGTCATCACCAACAGCGAGAGCAGACATATCTGCCAAGTGAGCGTGCCTGTAGTGGCGATGTATGCACCAGCCGGAGCAATGCCTAACGACAGACCGAGCACAAGGTGTGCCAACGAGGTGAATCGCTTGCAGTAGCTATAGAACATTATAACAGCCAATGCTACGGGCGAAAGTATAGCCGTAAGCATATTGATGCTGCAAGATGTTGCTATGAATAGTACTGCGTTCGCTATAACAAAAATCATTGCATTGCGCGGAGAAATAGCTCCTGCGGGAATCTCTCGGTCGGCAGTGCGCGGATTTGCTTTGTCGATGTGACGGTCGGCCCAACGGTTGAAGCCCATTGCTACATTTCGAGCAAAAACCATGCAGAGTATCACCTGCAAAAGTAGCCACCACGAGAACTCTGCCTTGGTGCTCCACAATGCGAAGGTGAAGGCGATGAGCGCAAATGGCATCGCAAAGATTGTATGCGCGAACTTTACAAGTCTGAAATATTTCGAAATCTTTTCAAACATAGCCTATTTGCAATTTCCGAGGTGCTCAATCTTGAGCTGCTTTTTAAATGCCTCTGCCGAGAGTTTTGTCGTAACCTTTACCTTGCGCGATGCGTTAGGTAGAAGGTCGAAGTAGTTGTCTTCGAAGAAGTTGTCGATATCATCAACGGCCATATATACGGCACGTGCAAAGTTGTCGGTCGAGAGGGTAACCTCCACACCTCCGTCGCACGCGACAACATCGGCCTTGATAGTTGCCTTAGGGAAGTTGAGAGCGCCCTGCTTCACAAAGTAGTTGTGGTTAGAGTAGGTCTTGCCATCCACTTTGAGTGTCGAGACTATAATCACATCGCTTGCGTTTGCGCCTGCCAAAGCGGTCTCGGTTGCCTCGTCGTACATTACGGTCGAAGTGTTGGCTGGAACGACAATATTCTTGTGGAAGTGTGTGATAACCTCGCCTGTGAGGGTCATCACCTTGAGGTCGAGCTCAGCCTTGGTATCCTGCTGATTGTCTGACACAACGAAGAGTCGCAAACGACCATCGCGATTGTAGGCCGAGAGTAGATACTTGTCGAAGTACTGACGAGCAAAGTAGTGCTGAGCCTTCCAGCGACCATAGTAGTCGCGGCTTGCCCACGATGCTACAGGCCAGCAGTCGTTGTGCTGCCAGAAGAGCGAGCCCTGGCAGAACGGCATATCGCGACGATGAGCCTCGACTGCCATCTTGATGGCGTCGCCCTGCAAAACCTGTCCCATATAGAGGAACTTCTCGAAGTCAGGTTGCTCCCAATACTCCTGCTTCATATAGTCGTTAATCTTGCTGTTGGCGCTCTTGCCACCACGCTGGTGCGACATCATAACCTCCGATGTGATGTGCCAGTCGCACTCCTTTGGAGCATAGAGCTTGATGGAGCCAAACTCAGGGAACGACTGGAATCCGAACTCCGACATAAAGCGGGTACGTGTAGTGTTGTAGTTGTCGAGTGGGTGACGATTGCCCCAAACACCCCAATAGTGGAAGTCGCCCATATTCTTTGCATCCGACGACTTTACATCCTTTGCAGCCCAAGGCGACATAGGGTGGTAGTAGCGCATAGGGTCGTACTTGGTGCATACCTCAGGCAAGAGCTCGTAGTATTGGAAATCGAACTGAGCCTTCATTATGTCGTAATACTTCATATCGATACCTTTCTTCTCGAAAGATCGCTTACCTGCCATCAAGGTGTCGTAGCACTCGTTGTTACCGCACCATAATGCGATACAGCCATAGTTGCGCAGACGCTTGATGTTGTCGATAGCCTCCTGACGGATATTCTCGATCATTGCACCTTCGACAGGGTAGAGTGCACAGCCAAACATAAAGTCCTGCCATACCATTATTCCATTCTTCTCGCACTCCTCGTAGAACTTCTCGTTCTCGTAGATGCCACCTCCCCATACGCGGAGCATATTCATATGCACAGCCACCGCGTCGGCGATAGTCTTCTCGTAGACCTCGTCTGTTACGCGGGTGAGGAACGAGTCGCAAGGGATGTAGTTGGCGCCCTTGGCAAATACTCGCTTGCCATTGAGCTCGAAGTAGAACGAACGGCCATCCTTATCCTCCTCGCGGATAACTTTCAACGAACGAACTGCTATGTCGTGGTGTTTGCTATCTACGATTGCGCCATCTACCTCCACCTCGGTGCAGAAGGCGTAGCGGTGAGCCTCGCCCAAACCATTCGACCACCAAAGTTTTGGCTTGGATATGGTCATCGGAACAACCACCTTGTTCTCGCCTTTTGCGAGCGTTGCGGTGCTCTTTGCGAGCGTCTTACCTGTGCGCTCGTCGATGACGCGGAGCGATGCCGAGCCCTCCTTCTGCGAGAGAATCTCGAACTCTACGTCGATGTTAGCGCGCTTTGCTGTGACGCTCTTTTGGTTGTAGAATACGTCGCTGATGCGGTGTGTGTTCCAAGCCTCGAGATATACGGGTTTCCAAATGCCCGATGTTACGAGGCGTGGACCCCAATCCCAACCATAGTGATAGCCAGCCTTGCGGCAGAATACGCTAATCTTGCGCTTGAGGAGTCCTCCGTTCTCGGATTGGTCGTTCCAACGGTAGTACTGGAATGGAAGTGCCTCCCACTTTGGCATATCAATCTTTACTACCGAATGAAAATAGACCTTCAGTGTGTTTTCGCCCTCGCGGAGATGCGGTTTTGCATCTATTCTCCATGTGCGAAACATATTGTCGGCCGAGAGAAGCAGTTTGTCGTTGAGGTAGACATCGGCATAGGTATCCAAGCCCTCGAATACCAGTTCGATGCACTCCTTGTTGAGGATGTCGCTTTGGGCTATGAAAGTTGTGGTGTATACCCAATCCTCCTTGTCTACCCACTGCACACCGCGCTCGTTGAGGCGGAAGAATGGGTCTTCGATAATCTCGTTTGCCATCAAATCAGTATGCACAACACCTGGTACGGTGGCGTTGAACCAATTTGTGCCACGGTTCTGCTTGAACTTCCATCCGTCGTGGAGTCGCTGTTGCACGGGTGCCGCATAGGTCGCTATGGCAAGAAGTAGGGCAAATGCCAAAAGTGAAATTCGTTTCATATGGTTTATTCGGTTATAGGTTCGATATTTTCTGCATATTTGCTCCACTGCTCCTTGTAGCTATTGAGCGATGCTGTAGGAACGTAGAACTTGCGGTTGTCGGCGTTGAGGCTGAATACGTCGTTGTTGCCAAGCGCGGGTGGCGTTGTGGCGTGACAGGTTACGCTCGAGAGTTTTTTGCAGTTCATAAATGCCTGCTTGCCGATGTTGCTTACGCCCGCTCCAAGCGATACGGTAGTGAGGGCCGGACAGTTGCGAAAGGCATCTTTGCCGATGCTTGTGAGAGCGTTGTCGGCCGTGAATGAGCAGATGTTGTCGCAGTTGATGAAGGTGTAGGAGTAGATGTCGCTTACTCCCGAAATGTCAACATGCTGTACTGCCGAGCCGTCGAGATAGAGGTTGCGAGCCAACGAAAGAGGGTTTGCCCACTCGCTCTCGAAGTCGATGACGCACCAAGCCTTGATGCTCGAAATGTTTACCTTTTGGATGTTGTCGCACCCCTCGAAAGCATCTTTGCCAATTGCCTTAAGTGTAGAAGGAATTGTAACCTCCTTCAATCCTACGGCATATGCGAATGCATGGTCGTGAATTGTTTCGGTGCCCATAGGTATATTGAGCGATGTGATTTTGGTGCCCATCACGAGCAGATGCTCGGCGAAGTAGAGAGGGTTGGCATTCTTGGTGGCGAATGATATATTGCACCACATCGGTATCGACGGGATGTGCAGCGAACGTAGATTGTAGCAACCTTCGAAGGCCTCTCTACCGCAACTGCGTAGTCCCTCTCCGAGTGTAAGGCACTCTATGTTCTTGCAGTCGTAGAATGCATAGTCGCCAATGGCGCGCACTGAGTTTGGTAACGAGAGGTTGAAGATGTTGGTGCACTCCTCGAATGCACCATTGCCAATGGTGGTTACATCTCCTGCGAAGCGGATGACGTTAATGCCATATTCATTGTAGGCAACCTCGGTTACTGCAACATCGAAGGCGTTCACGTCGAGGTTGAGGAGAACTTTGCCATCGGTGGTGGTGAACCATATCTCGTTGTTCTCGGGTGTGCCGAGCGATGCTATTGTGGTGTTTGGTATTGAGCCATAGTCGGGCTCCTCGCAACCAATCAGTGCGAGTGCCACCACTGCAAATAGAATTTTGAGAATCTTCATATTATAGCGCTTTTCCAAAGAGTGTAGCCGACGAACAATCGGTAATCTCGACCTCTACATAGTCGCCAGCCTTCAAGCCTTCTACGCGGTCGAATACCACCATCTTATTTTGCGAGGTGCGGCCGCAAAGTTGCTCGTCGCTGCGCTTCGAGCGACCCTCAATCAATACCTCGAATCGCTTGCCAATGTCCTTGCGGTTGCCCTCGAGTGAGAGGGTATTTTGCAATGCAATCACCTCGTTCAAACGACGAGTCTTCTCCTCCTCGGGTACGTCGTCCTCGAAGTGGCGTGCCGAGAAGGTGTCGGGACGCTCCGAGTACTTGAACATAAAGGCCGATGCATAACCAACCTCGCGCATTAGCGATAGGGTAGCCTCGTGATCCTCCAATGTCTCGCCACAGAATCCCGAAATAAGGTCGGTAGTGATGGCGCACTCTGGCATTGCCTTGCGGATTGCAGACATGCGCTCCAAGTACCACTCGCGGGTATATTTGCGGTTCATCTTCTCGAGCTGAGCATTCGAGCCCGACTGTGCTGGCAGGTGTACTGCCTTACAGATATTGTGGTGCGATGCCATAGTTTCGATTAGCTCGTCGCTCAAGTCTTTTGGATGTGAGGTTGCAAAGCGCACTCGCAAGAGCGGCGAAATGTCGGCAACCTTTGCCAAGAGCTTAGGAAAATTAACCTCTCCGTCGGCATATGAGTTTACGTTCTGACCGAGCAAGGTAATCTCGCGATAGCCATTCTCGAATAGGGTGCGAGCCTCGCTGACGATAGTCTCGTGGCTACGGCTACGCTCACGACCGCGAGTGTAAGGCACTACGCAGTAGGCGCAGAAGTTGTTACAGCCTCGCATAATTGAGATAAAGCCACTTACGCCATTCTTGTCGAGACGTACGGGAGCAATGTCGGCGTAGGTCTCTTCAGTGGAGAGTAGGGTGTTTATGCCCTTGCCTCCGCTCTCGGCCTCTCGGCAGAGTTTTGGAAGGTCGCGATATGTGTCGGGGCCAGCTACAATATCTACGCCTGTGCCCTTCTCGAGTAGCTCCTCCTTGAGTCGCTCGGCCATACAACCAATGATACCCACCAAGAGAGTAGGCTTCTTACGACGTAGACGGCGCATTTCACTCAAACGTCCCCAAATGCGTTGCTCGGCATTGTCGCGCACTGAGCAGGTGTTTATCAGGATAATGTCGGCCTCCTCAATCTTTTCAGTGTAGAAGTAGCCCTCCTCTTGCATAATCGACACTACAATCTCGCTGTCGCCAAAGTTCATCTGGCAGCCATAGGTCTCGATAAATATCTTCTTACCATCGCCCTGCAATGGTCGCAAATTCGTATAACTCATTTTGCTCCTTTGTTAGAAAATCGTTCTGCTTGGTAAATTTTGCACCTTACTTGCGTCGCCAATGCTCACATACGCCAAGTATGCTCCGCTTGCCGCCACTGCGTAACGCACGAAATTTCCACAAGCACCTCCGATTTTGAATGTGGTTTATATGGAATTTTTAATTCTCAATTAACCCTGCTATGCAGGCTTTTCCTCCTCGCGGCTCGGCATAGTACAAACAAGTTTGCCCTCTGCTCTCGCTCCGCAGCGTCGGTTATCAATTTTGAAAAATATTACATATTTTCCAACTCGTGCTTCTCTGGCATTGGTTTGAAGCCTTCGCCGAAGGTGTTGTAGGCGTTTGCTACAACCATAAATGCCTTAGGGTCGTACTCCTTGATAGCACGTTGAACATTTACCAACTCGTGACGAGGCACTACCAGGAAGATCATCTCCTTCTCGCTTTGGGTGTACATACCATTCGCTTTGATGTAGGTACCACTGCGGTCGAGCTCCTTGAGGATGTAGTTGCGGAACTCCTCGTTGTGGTGCTCGGTGACGATGAATATAATGCGGTCGTACGATGCTCCGTCAAGCATGAAGGCCAGCACTCGCGACGAAATGTAGATGGCGATTAGCGAGTAGAACGAGAGCATCAGACCATTTACGATGTTTCCGTTCTCTCCAAAGCCAATTACAGCAAGACCTGCCAACACCACGCACGAGTCGGCGATCAATACGCCCTGCGAGAATGTTAACTTGCAATATTTCTGGAGCATCATTGCTACGATGTCGGTACCGCCTGTTGTTGCTTGCTCGCGCACCACAAGTCCTACGCCTGCTCCCAATATCACGGCTCCGACAATGGTTGCCAAGATGAGGTTGTCCGACCAGTCGAGGATACCTCCGAGCATATTTGCGGCTGCAAGTTTGTCTGGAGCATTAGATGCTAAAACCTCGGCAGGGTAGACCAGGTAGGTTATGAGGTTCATAATACCTGGTGTTATCAGAGCTGCAAATACGGTCTTAGAGCCAAATCGAGGACCAAAGGCCGCGAACGCCAAGACAAGCAATACGGCGTCGAACATATAGCCGTAGGTTCCCACCTCGAACTGAGGAAAGATGGTGTTGAGTACGATGCCGGCACCGTAAACACCTCCGGG
Source organism: Alistipes sp. (assembly GCA_045614685.1). GTDB lineage: Bacteria > Bacteroidota > Bacteroidia > Bacteroidales > Rikenellaceae > Alistipes. Next base: position 37,462 of record JAZLDJ010000050.1, read on the forward strand.
AACAATCTTGTAAGGGGTGATGAAGAGGACATAACCTCCGGCCAAGAGAGTACAGCCCAGAATAATCTTAAACCACGACCACCACCAGCGAGGGGATTGAAGTGCAGAAATAGCACCATTCAACTTCTTGTTCATAACAAATCAAAATTTTTCTCTTTCAAACGGCAAATATACGACAATTTAATGAGATTTAATTAAGAATTAAAATAAAATTGTGCAGTTAGGATGTTTTTTTTGGAGGCTAATAATTTTTTACTATATTTGTACCCAAATGCATACGTGAAAACGCTATGGTTATAACCTATTATTGCATTATAACTCTGTTTATTACAGCATATTTGCTGGGCTCGATTCCGAGTGCAGTGTGGATTGGCAAGCGCTATTATGGCGTGGATGTCCGCGAACACGGTAGCAAAAATGCAGGAACAACCAATGTGTTGCGTGTACTCGGTACGCGTGCGGCGATACCTGTGTTTGTCATAGACTTCTTGAAGGGATTCCTTGCCGTGAGCCTATTCTCGTTGCTAAAATACGATACAAATATTCCGTCGGGAGCGTGGATTGTTAATATCAAAATCCTTGCACTTTTTGTGGCGGTATTAGGTCATATATTCCCTATTTTTGCCAACTTCAGAGGCGGCAAGGGCGTGGCTACTGTGCTTGGCGCAGTCACTGGTATTCAGCCAAATATAGCACTTCTCTGCTTTGTAGTGTGGGCTGTGGTGCTGCTGATATGGCAGTATGTGTCGTTAGCCTCGATTATGGCAGGCTGTTCGTTCCCGATATTTGTTTCGATATTCTCGAGTAGTATATATGTTCGTCACGGTATTGACCATACCTCTATCTCGTTTGTGGTATTTTCGTTTGTAGTGGCTTTGGCATTGGTGTGGACCCATCGCAAAAATGTCGGGCGACTGCTCAATGGCACGGAGTCGAAGATGGATGTGTGGCGATTCTTCAGTGTCGATTTGCCCGAGAAATTAGGCTTGTCCGAGAATGACAAAAAACAAGATGAAGAGAGTGAAAACTAATAACCAAATACTCTAATACTTTTTTAATATGTTAGACGCAAATTTGATTAAAATGTATGAGCAGTCGTTCCGCGAGAATCGCGAGATGTCGGCTGTTACTAACTATTTTACGGGAGAAACATACTCGTACTATGGCTTTGCAAAGGAGATTGCTAAGTTGCACATTATCTTCGACGAGGCGGGTATCAAGCAGGGCGATAAGATTGCTCTTGTGGGACAGAATACACCACGTTGGTGTGCTGTATACATCGCCACAATCACATATGGAGCAGTTATTGTGCCAATTATGCAGACATTCACATCGAATGATATTGCCCACATTGTGAACCACTCGGGAAGTAGATTGCTCTTCCTCACCGATTCGTATTGGGAGGACTTGGATGAGGACGCAATGCCTGACGTAGAGTGCGTATTCTCGATTACCGACTATCACGCCCTCTTCGAGCGCAATGGCGACAGACTAACCAAGTTTGTGAATGTTATGACCGAGAACTATCGTCGTCGCTATCCTAATGGATTTACTGTGAATGATATAAAGTATGCCGATGTACCAAATGATGCTCTTATGGTGTTGAGCTACACTTCGGGTACAACAGGCTATTCGAAGGGCGTTATGCTTACGGTAAACAACCTTACTGCAAACGTCTATTATGCTGTAAATAAGATCAATAAGACAACTGGCAAACATTGGTTCCAGAAGGGCCGTCGCACATTGGCATTCTTGCCTTTGGCTCACGCCTTCGGTTGTGCATTCGACTTCTTGGCTCCATTGGCAGCGGGTGGTCACATCAACCTCCTTGGCAAGATGCCTACACCAAAGGTGTTGATTGAGGCTATGAAGCGAGTGCAGCCAAGCCTCATATGCTCGGTACCTCTCGTATTGGAGAAGGTCTATCGCAAGCAGATTGCTCCTATGCTCGAGAAGGGTCCATTGAGTATCGCAATGAAGGTGCCTTTGGTAAACGAGATTGTGCGTGCCAAGATTAAGGCTAAGCTCCTTGAGTCGTTTGGCGGTAACTTGGAGATGTTTATCGTGGGCGGTGCTCCGATGAACCACGAGACCGAGGCATTCTTGAAGTCTATCCACTTCCCAATTATCGTGGGTTATGGTATGACCGAGTGTGCTCCGCTCATCTGTGTAACTCCACAGCCTGAGGAGTACAAGCTCGGTTCGTGTGGACAGTACCTCAAGGATTATCTTGATGTCAAGATCGAATCGTCTGACCCTCAGCGCATCCCTGGCGAGATTATGGTTAGGGGAGAGATGGTTATGCAGGGCTACTACAAGAACGAAGCAGACACTGCTGCAGTGCTCGAGCCTGATGGCTGGATGCATACAGGTGATATGGGTGTTATGGACGCAGACGGCACCGTCTACATCAAGGGTCGTTGCAAGACTATGATCTTGACCGAAACAGGACAGAATATCTACCCTGAGCAGATTGAGGATAAGCTCAACAATATGCCACTCGTTATGGAGTCGCTTGTGTTGGAGAACGAGGGTAAACTCTACGGCTTGGTAGTGCCTGATTTCGACCACTGCGAGAAGGAGGGTATCTCACGCGAGAAGCTCGAGGAGATTATGAACGAGAACCTCAAGAATCTCAATCAGCAGGTGGCTGCCTACGAGCGTTTGGTGTCGATTACCATCCACATCAGCGAGTTCGAGAAGACTCCGAAGCGTTCGATTAAGCGTTATCTCTACGACGTTAAGCGAATGGGAATCAAATAAGTAGAAACACCAATTTATTAAATATGTTACAAGAAAACCTTATTAAAATGTATGAGCAATCGTTTCGCGAGCATCGCGAGATGAGTGCAGTAACCGATTACTTTTCAGGCGAGAGCTACTCGTACTATGGCTTTGCTAAGGAGATTGCAAAACTCCACATCCTATTCGATGAGGCGGGTGTTAAGCAGGGCGATAAGATCGCTTTGGTTGGACGCAACACACCTCGTTGGTGTGCCGTATATATCGCAACAATGACATATGGCGCAGTGATTGTGCCAATTATGCAGACATTTACATCGAACGATATTGCTCACATCGTGAACCACTCGGAGAGCCGTTTGTTGTTCCTCACCGATTCGTACTGGGAGGGCTTGGACGAGGATGCTTTGCCAAATGTTGAGGGTGTATTCTCGCTCACCGACTATCATGTATTGTTCGAGCGTCGTGGTGGCGTGCTCACAAAGTGCGTGGATAGCATGACTGCAAACTATCGCCGTCGCTATCCGCAGGGCTTTACCGTAAACGACATCAAGTATGCCGACGTACCAAACGATCAGCTTATCTTGTTGAACTACACATCGGGTACAACAGGCTATTCGAAGGGTGTTATGCTTACGGTGAATAACCTTACAGCTAACGTGGCTTATATCAAGACTTTGCGTCCGAAGAATGGTGGCCCTTTCTACTTTGGTAAGGGTCGTCGCACACTCTCGTTCTTGCCATTGGCTCACGCCTACGGATGTACCGTAGACTTCCTCACTCCACTTGCAGTGGGTGGTCACATCAACCTCCTTGGCAAGATGCCTACACCAAAGGTGTTGGTCGAGGCTATGAAGCACGTTCAGCCAAATGTTATCGCTTCGGTGCCTCTCGTATTGGAGAAGATTTACCGCAAGCAGGTGGCTCCGTTGTTGGAGAAGGGCTCGTTGAGCGTTGCTATAAAGGTTCCGTTGGTAAATGAGATCGTGCGTGCAAAGATTCGTCAGAAGTTGGTCGATTCGTTCGGTGGCAATGTGGAGTTGTTCATCATTGGTGGCGCTCCAATCAACAAGGAGACCGAGGCGTTCTTGAAGTCGATACACTTCCCTATCATCGTGGGCTATGGTATGACCGAGTGTGCTCCGCTTATCTCTGTTACGGTGGATCCTACCGAGTTTAAGATTCGCTCGTGCGGTAAGATTTTGCAGGGTATGATGGAGGTGAAGATTGATTCGGAAGACCAGTATAACATCCCTGGTGAGATTTGCGTTAAGGGCGAGTGCGTGATGCAGGGCTACTACAAGAACGAGAAGGATACGAAGGCTGCGTTGGATGCTGACGGTTGGTTGCATACTGGCGATATGGGTACTGTAGATCCAGATGGTACAATCTACATCAAGGGTCGTTGCAAGACTATGATTCTGACCGACACAGGCCAGAATATCTACCCAGAGCAGATTGAGGATAAGTTGAACAACTTGCCTCTTGTATCCGAGTCGCTTGTGTTGGAGAATGGCGGCAAACTTTACGGCTTGGTGGTGCCTGATTTCGCAATCTGCGAGAAGGAGGGTATCGACAAGGAGAAGCTCAATGAAATTATGAACGAGAATCTTGCTACACTCAATGAGCAGGTGGCTGCCTATGAGCGCTTGGTTCGTATAATTATCTATCCGAACGAGTTCGAGAAGACTCCAAAGCGCTCTATCAAGCGTTATTTGTACGATGTTTCGAAGCTCGTCTAGAGCAACTATTTTCAAAGCAGAACAGACTGCCTTAGTTTAGGTGGTCTGTTCTAGCGTTGAAAAGTTTAAGGGTTTAACAAAGAGAATTTGCATCTCGATTTATGCAGTTGGGTCGAAATATAAAGTTGCGTAAGCAGGTAATTGGCGAGAACGCACTCTACCTATGTGTGTGGTTGGGTGTCTTCTTGGTGCCATTTATGAATGCGGGATTGATGTCCGAGCAGTTGATTATGGACACCATTCTCATATCGTGGCTGAAGGTTATCCCATTTTATCTGCTCTTCGTACTCAATAACTTTGTATTCTTTAGGTATTTGCACCGCAAGTATCTCTATTGGCTCTACTATTTGTTATCGATATTGTTCATTGTTGGAGTGTTTTCACTGTTGGAGATTTACGAGCGCTCGGATGCTGCATTTGTGATCTCATTTAGCACTGTCGGTGAGTCGGTTGAGGCTCAACACGTGAGCCTTTCGGTGTTCCCGTGGTGGGGCAATATGATAGCTGCGGCATTGATGTTTGGTGCTAACAATGTTATCCGAATCTTCTATCGTTCGATGCAGGAAGAGGAGGATTTGGAGCGTTTGCAGCGTCAGAATATTCAGGCCGAGATGTACTATCTGAAGCATCAGATAAACCCGCACTTTCTGATGAATACGCTCAATAATATCCACGCCTTGGTGGATATCGACGCTGAGGCTGCCAAGCAGACCATTATCCAACTCTCGGATATGATGCGCTCGGTGGTCTACGAGACGGGAGGTTCGTCCATACCGCTGCGCGACGATGTGAAGTTCGTTAAGAACTATGTCGAGCTGATGCGTATTCGATATACCGAGGATGTGAAGATTTCGTTCACCTATCCACAGCATATTAAGGGGCGTGTGGATGTGCCACCACTTATCTTCATTGTCTTTGTGGAGAACGCCTTCAAGCACGGCGTTAGCTACAATGAGGAGTCGTACATCAGCATAGATATAAGTTGCGAGGAGGGCTTTGTGGTAGGACGCTTCGAGAACTCGGTGAACGAGAAGAACAGAAACAGCAAACCTGGAATCGGCCTTGAGAATGTTCGCAAGCGCTTGGACTTGATATACGAGGACGACTACGACTTGACGATTGAGGACATGGGCGATAGGTATTGTGTAACGCTTAAAATTCCAATTTTGAATGGCAATGAAGTGCATCGCAATTGATGATGAGCCGTTGGCTTTGCGCCAAATTTCGGCTTATATCTCCAAAATTCCATTTTTGGAGTTGCAGGCTACATTCCGCAGTGCCGTAGTGGCGCAGGAGTGGTTGCAGCAGAACGAGGTGGACCTGATATTCGTGGATATAAATATGCCCGATATGTCGGGTATTGAGTTTGTGCAGTCGCTCGATGCGAAGGCTATGGTTATCTTCACGACTGCCTATGCCGAGTATGCCATCGAAGGCTATAAACTTTCGGCCATAGATTATCTGCTCAAGCCATTTGGTTTGAAGGATATAACCCGTGCTTCGGAGAAGGCATTGTCGCTCTACGAGTTGGTGCAGTTCCAGCGAAATGCCCAAGCCGAGCAGGAGGTGAGCGAAAGTGAAGAGGTGGCTGCCGAGAAGGATGTTATCTCGGTATATGCCGACAGGAAGACCCATTTGGTGAAGATGTCGAACATTGTATATGTGGAGAGTGCGGGTGAGTATGTGCGTCTGCATTTGGCCGATGGTACAAGTTTGGTGACTTTGTTCCGATTGAAGAATATGGAGTCGTCGTTGCAGTCGTCGCAGTTTATGCGTGTGCATCGCTCCTATATCATCAATCTCGGCCACATTACGGGCTATACCAAGGGTCGAGTATTCTTGTCGAACGAGGACTATGTGCCAATTGGCGAGAACTACAAGGAGCAGTTTGTTAATTATATGAATAGTGTACAATAAATAAGATATGAAGGGACTACGATTCTTATGCATTGCGGTGGCGATGATGGTGATTCTACCATTGTCGGCTCAATCGCTCACGCCTATGCGCTCGGTGCGTGATATGGCGCTTAAGGCTGGCTCGCTGACAGTGGAGCAAGAGCTATATGTCGAGGGTTTTATCATCAGCAAGCACAATGGCCGCAACAACGAGATGAATGAGCAGGTGCATTTTGCTTCGCTCAGGAACTACGACCTTTCGACCGGCTATATCGAGTCGGTATCGGGTGATGTGGGTCTACGCATCAGCTATGCGTCGCGCAGTATGCCTGGCAAGTTTCCTCGCTATTCGAAGGTGGTGCTCAACCTGAAGGGGCTGACTCTCGTGGGTGAGGATGGATGCAGAGTGACACTCAAAGGGGTGTCCGACGAGAATATCGTCTCGCTCACAAGCTGCAAGGCTCAGGATTTGCCTCGCAAGGAGAAGCATATTGCCGAGTTGACCGATGACGACTACTACACATATGTTACGCTCAAGGATTGCGAGATATTGTTCCGCGATGGCTCGTTTCTCAATGTCTACGAGCGTTATGTGCAGCCATCGAGCATTAGCAAGGTGGCTAATCCGAACAAGACTATGGATGGTTGGGCCACTCTTATTTGCGATAAGCAGGGCTCGCAAATCTACAGTTTGACCAACTCGCTCTGCACTTGGCGACGCGACGGAAAGGGTGTTCCGCAGGGTGCTGGCGATATGTGTGGTATTGTGGTGTGTTCTTCTCTACCTCGCTATGGTGGCGATGTCTTTGGACGCTATGCTTTGCGCCCAGTGGACAAAAGGGACTATGCTATGGAGTGGAGTGCTGAGGAGACTATCTACAAGCCTATTGCCGAGTGGAATTGGAACGACAATAGCCGAGATTTCAAGACCGAGGATGGCGAACTCAGGACCATCTCGCACGAGTATGTCTTGGCGGATATCGGTAGTGGCCGATTGACCGTTGAGCCCGAGGGTAAGGTTGTCCGCGCTAAGGATACCAACAATCCTCGCGTAAATTCGCCTAAGGATGGCAAGACCAACGGCAACTATGGCTTCGTGAACTATGGCTCGTTGTGCGTGCGTACAGCTTCGCACAATTGGTGGGATTGGAAGAACGATTGTGGCAAAGGCATCGTCCTCGAGTTCTCGACCAAGCGTATATCGGGCAAGTCGCTCATCTTCGGATTCAGCTTTGCTGCAGGAGCAATCACAGCAAACACATCATATGGCTATCCGGTCTATTGGAATGTGGAGTATTCGACCAATGGCAAGGATTGGGTTGCGGTAGAGGGTAGCAAGCCTAAGAAGATGCATTCGTTGCCTTGGTGGTACTACAACGATGTTCACGGCTCGAACTATGTGAGCACCATTGCAGGTGCAGGCTTTACCGAGCATATGGTGAAACTTCCGAACACGCTCTTCAAGCAGAAGAAGGTCTACTTGAAGGTTGTCCCTGTAACTAAGCGTCTCGGAACTTTGGGATATGACTATAACGAGAATGGTGCACTGCGCCAAAACTCGACAACAGAGTCGGTGGTCAATTTCGGCTCGTTTGTAGTACGCTATAACTAACACGATTATGAAGAAGATTTCGATATTAGCAATAGCAATGTTGGCAACGATGGTTGCCTATGCTGGTGAGGTGGCTTTGAAGGTTGTACCAAACCTTCAGCCCGATGCTACAAAATATGCGATTGAGAACCAATCCATAACTCAGATTGCCGCGCTCGAAACCACGGCGAAGGGTCGTTTGTGGAGTGCTGTGTTGTGCAATGGCGATGGCGCAGAGGGTTTCCTCTCGCTCCTCTATAGCGACTCTAAGGGCGCAAATTGGAGCGATGTAGTGGTGGCCTTGGATGCTCGTGCCGAGAAGCTATCGGTGCGAAATGGCGTGCTATGGCTCTCGCCAAAGGGTGAGATGTGGTTGTTCTACTCGGTGTTCGACGGCTACTACGATGGTCGTGGCTCGATGTGGGCAATGGTATGCGCCAATCCCGATGCGGCACGTCCTGTGTGGGGTGCTCCGCAATATCTCGGTATAGGCGTGGCTACTGGTCGCCCTGTGGCAGATAAGCAGGGTGCTTGGTTGTTGCCTTCGGCATTGTGGGGTAGAGATGTTATCTCGTACGACAAGACGCCATTCATAGCAAACCGCTGGGAGACTCCTCGCTATGTGTCGCCTTATGCCGATAAGTACACCGAGCTCGATGCTAAGCGTGGTGCGGGTGTATATGTCTCGACCGACGAGGGTAAGTCGTGGAACGAGAATCTTGGCGCAGTGAAGTGCACAAGCGAGATAATCAAGGCACGTTATAACAATCCGCAGTTGTTCTGCTACGACGATGGCAAGGTGGGTATGGTTGTGCGTGCTTCGGGTACGGCGTGGTCGTATATTGCAACAACTTCGAACGGCAAGGAGTGGAGTGCCGTTGAGCGATTTGTTGCGGCTCCCGACCAAAACTTTGCCGTACACCGTCTTGCGGATGGCAAGTTGCTGATGGTGCGCAATGGTCGCTTCGACCACCACCTCTATTGGTTACCTGAGGGGTTGTATGCCTACCTCTCGGATGATTGCGGTCAGACTTGGTATGGCGGTTTGCGTCTTGCTTCGGATGTGGCAACCGTAAACCCTGTAGTGGCAGAGTCGAAGGATGGTGTCATCTACATTGCTATGCAGTGTGAGCCCGATGCCAAGAGCGAGAATTCGCTTGTTGTGACATCGTTGGCTGAGATTGATGCTGCAACTGCCGACGAGGAGAATAGTCCGTCGAATAAGCGCGTGGTGCTCACCGTAGGCTCGGCTGCCAAGGGTGCTGATGCTCGTACAAAGGCTTTGACTGCTCCAAAGACCAATTGGGCTTCGGCCGATTTCCGTCTTGCGACATACAATATTCAATATCCGATTGGCGGATGGCCCGAGAAGCGTATCGAGCCGTTGATTGCTCTGCTCAACGAGTACAACTTCGATATCTTCGGAGTACAGGAGCCATATATGCCGCAGATTGAGCTTATGATGGAGCATATTGGCGATGAGTATGCTTGGATTGGTAGAAATGTTTCGGGCGATAATAACGACCGTAAACACCACTTCAACCCTATATTCTATCGTAAGTCGCGCTTCGAGTTGCTCGACTACGATACTGTGTGGTTGTCGGACGAGATGGGTACACCAGGTTATGGTGCGCGTTCGGCACGTCTCTTCACTTGGGCTAAGTTCCGCGACAAGATGACCGACAAGGTGTTCTATCACTTCAATGGTCACTACGACCATCGTGGCATTGAGGCACGCGTTGTCTCGTCGTATATCTTGCTCGATATGGTGCGTAAGGTGGCTAAGGGTATGCCTGCATTTGTAACGGCCGACTTCAACTCCGACGAGAAGTCGCGAGCATACAAGGTGTTGCAGAACTCGTCGCTCTTGTCCGATACGATGGATCACTCGCCTGTGACTGTAAACAAGGAGTGCCAGTCTATCAGCGGTTACAAGCCTATCACTACACGTCCGATGAATGGTATGCATATCGACCACGTATTCTTCACGCCAAACTCCATAAAGATTAAGCATTGGGAGCTTATCGTGAAGGACTACAATGGCTATTGGGGTTCGGACCACCATCCAATCTTTGTGGATTGCACCATAGCAAACTAACGACGAGCGAGGAATGAAGAGAGGTCTTTTGGCATTGTCGCCCATAGTGGTACTATTGCTAGCCTATTTGGCTATGGCGCTCGGTTCGGGCGACTTCTACAAGGTGTCTATCTCGGTGGCATTTGTGGTGGCTGCAATATATGCTGTTGTGGCCCTACGAGGCATTAGCCGTTCGTTGCAGGAGCGTATAGGTATATTTTCGGAGGGTGCTGCCGACAAGAATATCCTCTATATGATTTGGATATTCATCCTTGCGGGTATCTTTGCAACCACCGCTAAGGCTATGGGTGCGGTGGATGCGGCAGTATACTTTACTATGCACTTCATCCCTGCCGAGTTTATGTTGGCAGGAATATTTATTGCCGCCTGCTTCGTGTCACTCTCGGTGGGTACATCGGTGGGTACTATTGTTGCTCTTGCGCCTGTGGCAACAGGTTTGGCTGAGCCAATGAATGTAGATGTGGCGCAGATGCTCGCCGTGGTGGTGGGCGGAGCATTCTTTGGTGATAACCTGTCGTTTATCTCCGATACAACCATTGCCGCTACGATGAGCCAAGGTTGCAAGATGAGGGATAAGTTCCGCACAAATATACGCATAGTGCTACCTGCTGCACTTTTGGTGTTAGCCATCTATGTATCTCTTGGCTTTATGGCCGATGAGGGCGTTGCTGCGCATTTGCCAGCCGCTCCGTGGTATAAGACCATTCCATATCTGCTTGTGCTTGTGTGTGCCATTATAGGCGTAGATGTGTTGGTGGTGCTAGTGCTTGGTATTGCCTCTACGGCAGCTATAGGAGTGCTTAGCGGCTCACTGACGTGGGTATCGTTCTGCGAGTATGCTGGCAGCGGAGTGGTCTCGATGGGCGAGCTTATCATCATAACCCTCATGGCGGGAGGTTTGATGAATATGGTGAAGCAGGGTGGAGGCTTCGACTTCCTTATAAGGGTCATAACCAATCGTATTTCGGGGCGTCGAGGTGCCGAGTCGGCTATTGCAGGCTTGACCGTATTGACCGATCTCTGCACTGCCAATAATACGGTAGCCATTATTACAATGGGCCCTATTGCTCGCGATTTGAGCCAAAAGTATGGCATCTCGCCACGCAAGAGCGCGAGTTTGATGGATACGGCATCGTGCTTTGCACAGGGATTGTTGCCCTATGGTGCTCAGTTGCTGATGGCTGCAAGTATTGCTGAGATTTCGCCCGTGACAATCATTCCGCACCTCTACTATCCGATGGCGATAGGTGTAATGGTGCTACTCTCGATAATTTTCCAATTCCCACGAATTAAACAATAAGAATGAAGAGGTATCTATTTTTAGTGTCGGCATTGGCACTGCTTTGTGCGTGCGAGCCGATAGTTTGGTATCCAGGCTCGTCGGATGATGGCAACGAGGAGGTTACTCCTCCGTCTACCGACCCAACACCAACTCCCGACCCAACGCCAGACCCTACTCCTGACCCTGACCCTACGCCCGACCCAACACCCGAGCCTGAGGAGGTGACGGCAACATTGACCTACTCGGAGTGCAAGAGTATATTGGTTAAGTCGTATGGTAATCCAAAGAGCTACACCAACTCGTATGGTACGTGGACAATCTGTGTCTACGACAACTCGAACGGTATGCAGATTAACAAGGGCAAGGAGGCTTACATTGGTACGCCTACCTTTGAGGGCGATATTAAGAGAATCACGATTGATTTTGCCGAAAGTTATTCGGATGATATACTCCTTTGCTCGGATAAAGGTACGACATCGGCGGTGGGTCAGTTCGAGTCATTCAGTTGCAATGGTAGAGCACAGGAGTACACCTTGACAAGCAAGGGTGTGAAGAGATTCTATATTCGCTCGACAGCGTGCGCACGTATCACAAAGATTACCATCGTTGCGGGCGGTAGCGGTAGCAGTAGTGGCGGTGGAACAACACCTGATCCTGACCCTACTCCCGACCCTACTCCTGACCCAACGCCTGACCCTGACCCAACTCCAGGTGGTGGCTCGAACTCGAGCACCTATGCCTACGATTGGGCAGAGTTGCCTGTGATGGTCGATGCAAACAATGATGGTCGTTTGGATGACGACAGCTCGCTCTACTATGCGCATCATCTCTGTGCGGGTAGCGAGAAGAATGCGCAAAAGAACGGCTCGGCGCGTAACTATACCGTATGCTACTCGTCGGAGCACCACTGCCCACTATGGGTGGCAGCACCGCGTCATAGCTCCTACGAGCAGAAGAATACCGACCGAACAGATGCTTACGGCAAGGACCCTAAGATACCGAGCAGTATTCAGTACAACAGCAAGAGCACGGGTGGCGGATGCAACAAGGGCCATATGCTTGGCTCGGCAGAGCGTTTGTGCTCGGCAGCAACCAACAAGCAGGTCTTCTACTACACCAATATTGCTCCGCAGTACTCCGATACCTTCAACACGGGAGGTGGTGCGTGGAATAACCTCGAGGACCACATAGATGGCCTCGTTTGCAGCGATACGTTGTATGTGGTGGTGGGTTGCTACTTCAAGAGTTTCTCTAAAAATGGAGCATCTGCATCGCCTAAGACCATATCTTTCGGAGGTCGTAGCGATGTGTCGTGCCCAACGATGTTCTACTATGCGTTGTTGCGTACCAAGAAGGGTAATTCGGGCAAGCGTGTGCAGGATTGCTCCGCAAGTGAGCTTCAGTGTGCAGCCTTCACCATCTGCCACGAAATGGCTAAGGGCCACAAGCCTCAGGCTGCCGATATGATGTCTATCTCCGACCTCGAGAAGCTGACAGGTATTACCTACTTCCCGAATGTGAAGAATGCGCCTAAATCGACGTATAGCTCAAGCGATTGGCTGTAATGAAAATCAAAGTTTAACCTTAAATACTTTTAAAACAATGAAAAGAATATGTATGACAGTAGCGTTGTTGCTTGCTACATTCGTTGCATTTGGTCAGACTAAGACATCGGTAAGTACCAAGTTGTCTACAGCCGTTAAGCAGAGTCTTCAGGCGGCTCAGACCACCCAGGATGTTGATGCAACAACTCAAGCCACTCAGACCGTTCAGGAGACAGAGGAGAAGGCCGACCAGCCTCTCAAGACTATTATCGCAAAGGCTACCGAGTTGGCTAATAAGTTGGTCGCTGCTATCAAGTCGGGTAATACGAAGAAGGCTGACCAGGTTACATCTGAGGTTACAGAGTACACAGAGACCCTTTCGACAGGCGACAAGTCTAAGTTTAAGGAGGTTGCCAATAAGATTCTTAAGGCTGTAGGTGTTCAGCTTTAGTCTGATAGTTGGTAAATAAAAAGAGGAGAGTTGAACTATTCAACTCTCCTCTTTTTTTATGTAAAATAGGCTACCGGAATTACTTCTTCGCCTCGCTCTTTAGCACCTTAACCTTGATGGTTGCGAAGGCTTTTGTGAGGTTCTCAACCGAGTTCTTGGCCTCGTCGAACTTTACGGTTACGCTCTTGGTTGGAACATCCACCTTGACATCCTTGATGCCCTTCTCGTATGGGATGGTGTTCATGACCTTCTGTGCGCAGTGGTGACAATCCAAATCGGTGGTGAACACCACAGTCGCAATCTTCTTCTCGGCCTTTGGTGCAGCAACGCTGATACCTGCAACGGCTACCAAAGCAACTAACAATGCAATAATCTTCTTCATAGTAATATGTTTTTTAGTTAATTAATAATTCTTTACGGATTAATATAGGTTCCAACGCACGCCGATGTAGGCCTTTGTGCCCTTGAGTGGTCCCCACACGAGCGACGAGTTGAAGGCGCTCGAGTATGGTGTATCGGCTGCGAGGATTGGCATCTTCTGCTTGTAATTGAGTATGTTCTCACATCCTACGTATATCTCCCACTTCTTGATGCGGCGCGACACCTGTGCAAAGAGTATTGGGTAGATTGGCGAGAGGGTAGAGTCCTCCAAGTTACCCGTCTGTGTAGGTATGCGTGCAGGGCCATTGAGCTGCGCTGTGAAGTCGAAGGTCCACTTGCGCATATTGGTGGCGTACTGAAGGTTAATCAACGCCTTGTAGCGGCTCACGAGTGGTCGCTCGACCATTGTTGGTGTGCCGTGGTTGTTGATGGTGTAGCGCGAGTCGGTATAGCGGAATGTCGCAAAGATATCGAAGCGCTGGATAGGTGTCCACGTGAGGTCAATCTGCGCGGTGTGGGTGCGCGATGGACCATAGTTGTTGTAGATGTCTATCATCCAAGGAGAGCCCTCCTGATCTACCACTACGGTGTTGAAAATCTGTGTGTAGAAGTAGTCCACGCTGATGGTCATATCGCCCGGTGCGAAGGTTGTGATGCTCTGCGAGAGCGAGCCACCTGCGGTGAGAGCACTCTCCATGCGGTCGAGGTTCGAGTCGATGTTGAGTGTGCGACCTGTAGCCATAATGCCGATATTGTCGGTCACGATGTCGGTAGGGCGGTGTCCCAAGCCTGCCGAGCCTCGCAAGATGGTTGTAGGGGTGATGTTCCACTTCACGTGCGCACGCGGTGTAATAAGGTGCTTCTTGAAATGGAACGCGTAGTCGTAGCGAATACCCGCCACAATCGAGAGCTTATCCTTGAGGTTGAAGGTGTACTCGGTGTAGGCTCCCACCTCGCTCTCGTTGCGAGATGCAGGGAGCAGATTCTCGCCATTGTAGTTGGCGCGATTCTCCGACCAATCCTCCAAGTGCTCTGTCACCCAGCGCGACGATGCCGAGACACCACTATTGAGCGATGAGCGTGGTGTGAAGTAGTGGGCATACATGGCGTTTGCGGTGGTGAGGTGCTGACGGCCACGATAGAGCTTGTCGGCTCCGAAGTAGGCATCCTCGTCGAAGAAGTCGTAGTCGACGATGAAGGCTATGTTCGAGCGAAGCTCCTCGTTGTGCTCCTTGTCGAATACGGCAGGGCCCACAGGCTTGCCGAGCTTGAAGTAGGCGTTGGCCTCCTGATTCTTAACCTCCGAGCCGTAGATGTTCTGCTCGTGCCAAGCCTCGCGCCACGACTTACCCTCGAAGGCCGAATCGTTGCGTAGGGTAGGCTTGTAGCCCATCTGACCACCAAGGCGGTAGTCGTTGATGTACTTTGCTCCCCAACGTACCTGCATGCCATTCTCGGCCTGATAGAGCCAACGATTGGCGAGGCTGAAGGCACGCGACATTGGCATATCGCGGAAGCCATCGTCGTTGTGGTCGCTCTCCATGGTATCCATTGCTGCGTGAGCGAGGATTACGGTCGAGAGGCGCTTATCCTTCGATACAGGCATAGCCGACGAGAGGTTAATCTCGGGCTTGAGGTGTGTGTCGAGGTAGAGATTGAGGAAGAGACGCTCCTCGTCGGTAGGTTTGCGGTGCTCGAGGTTAATCTGTCCGGTGATGGCCTCGTGACCTGCTGTAACCGACGAAATACCCTTGGATACCTGTATGGACGAGAGCCACATACCTGGTGTGTAGGATAGTCCGTAAGGGGCTGATATACCGCGCATTATGGCGCGATTCTCGTCGAGGATTTGGGTGTAGGTACCCGCCAAGCCGAGCATCTTAATCTGTCGTGCTCCCGAGATTGCATCGCTGAAGCCTACGGTCACCGAAGCCGAGTTCTCGAAGCTCTCGGCCAACGAGCAACAAGCCATCTTACAGAGTCCTGCAAAGGATATGTTTTCGCTCTTGAGCAAGCCATCCTGACGGATGTAGTTGCCTGTAGTGCCCTCCACAACTACGGCATCTACCACCACGCCCTCAGCAAGGCGGAACTCCACCTCGCGCATCTTCTGATCTACGCGGATGGTGTCGTTCGTATAGCCCAAGAACGATGCTACAAGGGCATTGTTGTCCTTCACGCGGTAGAGCGAGAACTTACCCTCCATGTCGGTGGCAGCACCCACAGATGTCTCGGCCCAATATACCGCCGAGCCTGGGAGTGGGTTGCCCTTGGCATCCAACACTCTACCCGAGATGTTCTGTGCCGAGGCTACAGCCGTACAGCACAATAGTGTATATAATATTAGAATGATTTTTTTCATTGGTTTAGGTTTCTCGTTATTTGTTCATAATTCATCTGCCGAAATTATGCAATAACGGGAGGACCGCGCATGCCACACCTTGATAGGGTAGGTGGCAGTGGTAGGGGAACGCCTCGCTCGTAGTGACGAGCGGTGTGATGTGTGATAACATCTTCGATGGCGATATTATCTTCAATTTGAGCCGTTATGTTTAGCACTATAGGCTCGTAGTTGATGTTGTCCTTCTTTGCGGTGTCGTAGAGTGCGATGTGGTTGGAGTGGTCGTGATGACAGCCGTGAGGAGTCTCGACGTGTGTCTTCTCGCAACCCTCGTGGTGGCATTCGCACTTGCTGCAGCAGTGGACGTGCTGATCCTGATGTGCGTAGCAATCAAGCGCAATAATAGGGTTGCCGCATATCCATACAAGATACACAGCCAACATTGTTGCTATTTTGATTGCTTTTGACATAGGTTGTTTACGGCCTATTGCAAGAGTCCGCTCTCTTGGAGTTTGTCGGTCCAAGCCTTGGCATCGGCCTCGGCAGTTGCTGCGTCGATGTCGTACTCGGCCACGAGGATGGCTGCCACGTCGGCTACCTCGAACTCCTTGCCCTGCAATGCGTTCCACAATAATAACGACGAATCGTTCAATGATATTATGCGGGTCATGTCGCTACCTGCGTTACCCTGCATAATCACCACATTCTCGCCCGCCATCGAGCGCACTTTATATTCTGGTTTAAACTTCATAACTATTCGTATTTGGGGGCAAATATACGAAAATTTAATTAAAAATTAAAATTTTTTTGACACCCCCTTACTGGCCGTTACTCCCCCTTATCCTCGTATCAAGCGTATCATCCGTATCATCCGTATCACGTGATGCGTCCATGATACGGTGATACGGTGATACGCCTGATATGGTGATACGCTGATACGCCTATTACGGCAGGTAGACAACACCTCCTCTCTCAACCAAGAGTCGCTTGGCTATGGCTCGTGCAATCTTCACTCGGGCATAGGCTCGGTTCATGTCGGCGCTCTCTACGAGCTTGGTAGTGAGCACTGTACGCTCGATACCGTTAGGGTAGCCTTCGCGTAGAATCTTCACGCAGGGATTCTCCTCGGCGGAGTGTTCGTTAGCCTCGTTAGGCATATCGCACTCCTCGGGCATACCTTCCTCGGTGATGTGGAAGGCAAAGGGTGCGAACTCCTCGTTGCGGCAGAACTGAGGCTCCACAACCGAGCATTCGCCCACCTTGCGTACATAGACCATAGTCTCGGCCTTACGTTGCAGCGTAGAGCCTATGTGTCCACGCGCCTTATCGCTATTGGGATTGGCGTGTAGTACGCTCATTATATGGCAGTTATACTCGGTGGAGAGTGCCATAAACTCGCCCACCACAGCATCGCTCTCCTCGATGCAGTTGCTGTTGTACATTAGGTCTGCTATGCCATCCACAACCACCAATCGTGGTCGGTAGTAGGCTATAGCATCGCGCAAGATAGAGAAACGCTCTTTAGGTTCTATCTCGCGTAGAGTCAAGGTCTTGAGCATATCGTATGGCTCGTTTTCGGGTACGTTTGCCATACGATGTATGCGCTTGACCACCTTCTGCACATGGCTTGCCGACTGCTCGGTATCTACCCATAGCACCATAACTTGCTTGGGTGTGATACCAAATGCGGCAGTGCCATTTGGGCGTAGCATAGCCCCTATAAGGGCGGTGCAGAGGAAGGTCTTCTTACTCTTGGCTGCGCCCACAATAGCCGAGATGTTACCCTCGGAGGCTATGATTGAACCATAGCGCGAGATGATGGGTACAGGGTCGGGTATCACGACCGACGCATCGATAAGGTGTGGTTTGATGGTATTGAGCAGACAATTACGCTCGATGCTTTCGCGTATTTCGTCGCTCTTGTAACGAGGTTTTATGGCCTCGTAAATCTCCGCTTTGGCTGCGTCTGTAGGTGGGGTTTCTACCTCGCCCGAAGCGTAGGCCAACATCTCCGAGAGGGATGCCCCAAGTAGGGGTGTACGGGTAGCCCTCTCACTACCCAATTCATTGAGTGTAAGCATAATACGATAATGGATTGTAGATTAGTAATATGGGCAGATTTGCCCGTTTGACAGTGCAAAGATATAGCGGCAAAATGCCCTTGTCAATATAAATTTTTTAGAAACTTTTAGGGGGCATTACACTATTACATTTAGGAGGGTGAGTAATAGGTGTAATGGTAGTAAAGATTTTAGGTGGGGATTGTGGGGATTATGGGGATTATGGGGATTATGGTTTTTCCCCCTAAACCCCATTTTCCCCCCCACCCCCCCCCGCGCGTCCC
>JAZLDJ010000051.1:0-6330 GCA_045614685.1 Alistipes sp.
AGGTTTGCGCTGACTCTCTCGGCCGTAAGTTCTACTCGGGCGTAGGTGGTCAGGTAGACTTCATCTATGGTGCATCGCTTTCGAAGGGCGGTAAGGCTATCATCGCTATGCCTTCAATCACCAACAAGGGTGTTTCGAAAATCTCGGACGTTCTCACCGAGGGTGCTGGTGTAGTTACTACCCGTAACCACATCCACTGGTTCGTAACCGAGAATGGTGCTGTTGATTTGTACGGCAAGAGCTTGCAGGAGCGTGCTCGCCTCATCATCTCGGTGGCTCACCCATCGGCTCAGGAGGCCCTCGACGAGGCTGCGTTCAACCGCTACGGTAGTCATCACCACTATATTAAGGGGTATATGAAGAAGTAATCTTTGCGGTTACTTATCTATATGCAAGGCCTTCCCAATCGGGAGGGCTTTCCTTTTACCCCTTAATATAGTGGTGATGACTAAATCTTTACATTCCCCCTAAATCCCCCTTTGACAAAGGGGGACTTGTCGCTACGCGATAATAAACTTTAGCCATTAGCTTTTTAGCGCAGTAAAATGGCATGCGGTCCCGTTGGTCGCTGAATGGCAACAAATGACAAGCGCTCGTTACACTCGCTGAATGGCAAAGCGCCCGTCATTAAGCACTCCTTTGGAGTGCGCTGCCATTAAATGTCATTAAGGGCTGAAAGCCCAAATGCCATTCAATGCCATTTTTATTGGCGCCCACCTCTTGCTCAATCAAAAATAAAGTTCTAAATTTGTAGTGCAATCCTCGGATTGCAGACATCTTTTAGCGTAATACCGCTTGCTATGGCGTGGATTTGAAAACACTTATTGTTAAACTTAAATTTATAAGACTATGAAAAAACTATTTCTACTTATTGCCCTTATGGGTATTGTCGCTACAGGCTGTGATGGCTTCCTGGATGAAGACTATATTTATGACGATGAGATTTGGTACACAACAACTGATGGAGTAATCGAAGAGCCATGCAAATTCGCCTATCAAGCCTTCGGCGCCAATATCTTGTCAAACGAGTATTATGGCAGTTATGGTATCATTAAATTCGACGACAAAGTAACTCAGATTAGCACTGGTGCATTCGCGAATTGCAGATTCCTCAAAAGTATAAAACTTCCGAATAGCGTCACTTTGATTGGAGGATCTGCATTCGCTGATTGTGTTAGCCTTGAAAGCATAGAACTTCCAAATAGCGTCACTCGGATTGAAATGGCATTTCATGGTTGCACATCATTAACAAGCATCACTATTCCGGATAGCGTTACAACGATTGGAACTTCTGCATTCTCTGGTTGCGACGGCCTAACAAGCATCACAATTCCGGATAGCGTTACTTCGATGGGAGATTATGCATTTACAGATTGCAAAAGTTTGACAAGCGTCACAATTGGTAATAGCGTTACTTCGATGGGAGATTATGCATTTAAAGGTTGCACAAGTTTGACAAGAATCACAATTGGTAATAGCGTCACTTCGATTGGAACGTATGCATTTGAGGGTTGCACATCATTAACAACCATCAGAATTCCGAATAGCGTTACAACGATTAGCAGTAATGCATTTGAGGATTGCACATCATTAACAACCATCACCATTCCGAATAGCGTCACTAGGATTGGATCTTGGGCATTTGGGGATTGCTCCTCGCTGAAAACGGTATATTGCAAGCCAATACTTCCGCCATCAGGAGGTTTAATGTTCTCCAACGTCGCTTCTGCTCTCAAAATTTATGTACCTCGTAATTCGGTAAATAGGTACAAGTCTGCTAATGGCTGGAAAGACTATGCCGATAAAATCGTCGGTTACGACTTTTAGTTATACCTTCCATATATGCAAAGCCTTCCCTTCGGGGAGGGCTTTGTTGCTTTCGGCATCAAAGAGAATTTAAAGAATTTAGGGAAATTAGTGAATTTAGTGAATTTTCTCTTTTGAGCATTTCGGCATCCGAAGAGCAGTGCAAAATTTACCAATCAGAACGATTTTTAGAATCGGAGGGCATCCAATTTCGATTGCACATCCCCGAGTGGATCCTGTGGAGTATTGGTCCACTTCATGCGGCGCTTAGCGCCACCGAGGTTGCGGATATTGTAGGTGAACTTGGCAAGGAAGGTACGGCCAAGAACGGTGTTGTAGCGAAGCTGCGAATAGTTGGCGATGACATAGCGGCCAAACGAGGTATTCTGGTTGAGCACGTCGTCGATGCAGAGTTCCACCTCGCCAAGGCCATTGAGCACCTTCTTACCCACCGAGAGGTTCCACAAGACGAACATATCGTTGAAGTTGTGGGTGAAGACCTTGAAGTGGGTGAAGTTCACCGACGAAGTGATGGTGAAGCCAAGTGGCAGCACCGCCTTGATATTACCGCGGAGGTACTGCATAAAGTATTGGTTATTGAAGCTCGAGAGGGTGCTATTATTATAGCTATAGGTACCTCGCCAAGTGATTGTAAAGTCTACATTCTCGGAGATGTTACTACCCAACGTAGCCTGAGCATAGGCGTTGGTATTGTGCATCATAACATTGTCGGCTGCACCGATAAACTCGTAGGTCTTAGGGTCGATAATCTCGTCGACAGGCAAGTCGGCCTTAACCACAGCCATAGGGATATCGGAATATGTACCACCCAGCACGAGGTTGAGGTTCGAGCGTATATGCTTCAAAGGCAAGCCCAACGAAGTGCGGAACTCGTACGACCAATAGCCATCGAGGTTGACCTGTTGCGAAATCTGCATAGGGGTAAAGCTGGCCATATGCATCTTATTAGGGTCCTCGGGTGTAGGTGCCGGATAGTCGGGCAACGAAATCTTACCCGGCGAGTAGGCTATCTTGTTGCCGACATAGTCCTGAACGTGCTCGGCCTTGGCCATAATCATAAACGTGGTACCAAAGCGTGGCGAAACGTTCGTATAGCGGATAAAGGCATTGTGCTCCTGAGCGGGTTTCAAGTTAGGGTTACCCACCGAGATATAGGAGGTATTGTTCACGTTGTATATATCGGTAAGGGCCCAAATGCCTGGCACGCGCATCTTCGAGTTGAGAGCCGCGCGGAAGCTATGTTTCTTGTTGGCGGAGATATTGACCGTGACGTTATAGAGGAAGTTGTTATAGAACTTAGCCCTCGTCTGCGGAGTCTCGAGCAGTTTGCCCGGGATACCGTGGTAGATTGTCGCGAGCTCGGTATTGCGGTAGCGCAGATTCACCGAGAACCAATTCTTGCCCCTACCATAGCGCATACCTGCCGTAGCCTCGTGGAAGAGGTAGCGACCCGTATATATCGACGAGTTGCGCGACTTGAGCTTATTAGGCAGAAGTTCGTAGGTCTCGTCGGTATTGTAGTTTGCCACATCGCGCTCACGCAACTGACACTGGAAGTTGTAGGAGAGGTTTATGGCGGTATGGCGGCCTATCTTCTCGCGGAACGAAGGGTTTATGCGATAGGTGGTGATGGTATCCTTCGTGTTGTTGTAGGAATAGGAGTAGGTACGCTTTGCCATATCGAGCTCCTTACCCGAGTAGGAGCTATAGTTACGCCAACTCTCGCTCGTCGTATGCGAGATACTACCCGAAACGAGGAACACTCTACCCGACTTGAGGAAGTTGTACGAATAGTGACCATTGATGCCTACGTTGTGCTGCTCGTAGCGGCCCTCGTTGTACGACGGATAGTAGCGCAAGCCATTTTCCGAGCCAGGAGTTCGGAACGATGTGGTATCGCGCTGCTCGTTCACCGAGAAGTTGTTGGTGTAGCGATATGTAGGCGTGAGGTTGAGTCGCTGACGCTTGGCAACCTTCCAATCCAAGCGGCCTCGGAATCGGAACTGAAGATTGTTCGGATTGGAGAACTGATCGTAGTAGATAGTATCGATCTTCGATGGAGCATTATACCATCGGTCGAGTCGGAAGTTATTGATAGAGTTGTTGTGGTTGAAAAATATGTTACCATCGAACTTGGCGCGCTTGCGCTTGCCCCATCTATCCGAGTAGTTCAACGCAAAGATATCGGCCGAAGCCACACCCGACTGGCGATTGACCGAGAACGACGACGAGGCGTTGGTTCGATTGGTCGAGCCCGACATCGAGATACCCTCATCCGATAGATTCTGCTTGTTGAGGTTGTTTGTCAAGGCCATAATCGAGATACGCATATCGTCGCGAAAGATGTTCATAGAGCCTCCCACCGAGTAGCGCCACTTGAGCTTATCCTGATAGTCGCCCAAGGCTCCCGAGGCCACATTTAAAGGCGTGCGGTCGTTACCCGCACCCGTGGATGCGTGCACCTTACCGAACTCACTGTGCGAGAGCGAGCCCTTGGTGATGATGTTGATGACCTTGCCGCCCTCGCCATCATCGACACCCGTAATCTGCGCGGCGTCGCTCATTCGGTTATATACCTCGATACTCTCGACAGCTTGCGCAGGAATGCTCTGCAACACCTGTTGAATATTGCCACCAAAGAACTCCTTGTTATCGACATATATCTGCTTTACAACCTCGCCTTGCGCCTCGATACGGCCATTATTTATGGATATGCCAGGCAACTTGCGGAGCAGCTGTTCGAGCTCGGCATCGACCGTAACCTTGAAGTTCGAGGCCGTGTAGCGCAACGTATCGCCCATAATCTGAG
Organism: Alistipes sp.; assembly: GCA_045614685.1. Lineage (GTDB taxonomy): Bacteria > Bacteroidota > Bacteroidia > Bacteroidales > Rikenellaceae > Alistipes. Next base: position 4,637 of record JAZLDJ010000051.1, read on the forward strand.
CGCGAGGCACCTTCACCTCCTTAACCACCAAGCCTACGCTGATGGCCTGCTGGTGCATAGCCATATTGCCGAGGTTTACCGGCAAGGCATCGACCTTGAATTTACGTTCGTACTCTTTGTAACCGAGGAAGGTGGAGAGAAGTTTATACTCTCCGCGCGGGAGATTTCCCGACTTGAAGTAACCACCATAACCGGTGGTGAAATGACGACGGAAGAGTGAGTCACGGGTCGATGTGATTTCGACAATCGCTCCCATCACGCCCTCTTTTGTTTCGGCGTCGAAGAATCGTCCACTAACAGTAGTCTGACCCCAAGCAACAACGCTTGAGATAATCATCAACAGAAGGGTTAGTAGGCGACGCATTCTTTTTGTTGGCTTTTTGCTATATAAAAATAAAGGTAGGTGGCCGAGGACCACCTACCTTTCGAGATATATTAGTCCTTCAACTTCGCAGCCAAGAACTCACGGTTGAGGCGAGCGATGTGTGCAATGCTAATCTGCTTTGGACACTCTGCCTGGCAAGCACCTGTGTTGGTACAGTTACCGAAGCCGAGCTCATCCATCTTAGCAACCATAGCCTTAGCACGACGAGCGCCCTCTACGCGGCCCTGTGGCAACTTCGCAAGCGAAGATACACGAGCAGCAACGAACAACATTGCCGAGCCGTTCTTACAAGTTGCAGCACAAGCACCACAACCTACGCAAGCAGCAGCGTCCATAGACTCGTCTGCATCTGCCTTTGGAATTGGAATAGCGTTTCCGTCAGGTACCGAGTTGGTACGAACCGAAACGAAACCACCTGCCTGAAGAATCTGGTCGTAAGCGTTACGGTTTACAACGAGGTCCTTGATTACAGGGAATGCAGCCGAACGCCAAGGCTCGATGGTGATAGTTGCACCATCCTCGAACTGACGCATATAGAGCTGGCAAGTTGTAACAGCCTGCGATGGACCGTGTGCGTGGCCATCGATGTGCAACGAACACATACCGCAGATACCCTCGCGGCAGTCGTGGTCGAATGCTACAGGCTCCTCGCCTTTGTGTACGAGGTCGTTGTTCAAAATATCGAGCATCTCGAGGAATGAAGTATCCGAAGATACGTTCTCCACCTTGTACTCTACGAATGCTCCCTTCGACTTAGCGTCTTTCTGACGCCATATTTTCAATGTGAAATTCATAATTTCCTAAATTTTCAAATGATTAACGTCAAAAATTAGTCTTTGTAGTTACGCTGTGCACGGTGTGTGAACTCGTAGGTGAGGTCCTCCTTGGTGAGCTCAGGAGCAACATCCTCGCCCTTGTACTCCCAAACAGCTGCGTAAGCGAACTCCTCGTCGTGACGAAGTGCCTCGCCCTCCTCGGTCTGGTGCTCCGAACGGAAGTGACCACCACACGACTCCTCGCGGTTCAAAGCATCGCGTGCCATCAACTCACCGAGCTCGAGGTAATCAACCAAACGCAAAGCCTTCTCCAACTCAACGTTGAACGAATCTGCTGTACCTACAACCTTAACATCCTGCCAGAACTCCTTGCGAAGTGCCTGAATCTCAGTGATAGCCTTCTCCAACGACTCCTTGGTACGAGCCATACCAACGTTGTTCCACATGATGAGACCAAGACGCTTGTGGATATCGTCTACCGACTGCTTACCGTTAATCGAGAGCAACTTCTCGATCTTAGCCTTAACTGCCTT
>JAZLDJ010000052.1:0-23089 GCA_045614685.1 Alistipes sp.
GACTGTTGAGGTCTCGGCAACACCTGCGATACCTCCCGCATAAGTGCTCTCGTGGTTACCAATCTTGTTGTCGGTGAACGAGCACTCCGATACGGTAGCATTCACCACATAGCCTACTACGCCACCCACTGCGGCACGATAGGCGTCGATGTTTGCAGTGTTCGAGCAACCAGAAACAACCACCTTCGATGTGCTACCGGCACCTACGCCTGTTGCACCTACGATACCACCTGTTGCACACATCGATGTACGTAAACCTGCTACGGTTGTGGTGTATGCATTGTTGTTATAGTGACCATTGTAGATGTCTCCCTTGTTGTGGCAGTTTGTGATAGAGATCTCACCATCCAAAACGCAACCCAAGATACCGCCCGAGTACGAAGGTGTACCGTTCGACTTCTTGTTGTATGTGTTCCAGTTGATAGGGGTGTGGTTTGTCGAGTTCGCGATGGTAATCTTTGGCAATCGACCTTCGACACCCTCTGCGTATCCCACGATACCACCTGTTGCAACTCGGCCTACAAGGGTGTTGGTGTTAGATACAACCTTGAAGCTGATGTTGTCGCCGGTAACCTCTGCGCCATCAATCTCGACGGTGCAAGCTGTTGCAACACCCACGATACCACCTGCTGCGTTGTAGACTGCGGTGGAGTTGCGGTTCTCGAAGTTGTAGAGAATCTTACCCGCCCACTTCGGAGCAATAAGCTTCACTGTGAGAGCTGCATCGGTGCCATCGGCGTGACCGATAATACCACCCAAAGCGGTCTTTGTAGTCTTGTCTGCCTCGTTCTTTGTGAGTTGGATGTAACCGCTGATAACGCCTGTATCCTCGGTGAAGTCGAGCGTGATGCTCTTGTTGGTGTATCCAATCAGCGAGCCCATATAAGCGTAGCGAGCGTCGCCATTGCACTGAATGTCGGCGCGGTTAGCCACGCTGTTGTTCTGGAATATCACATTGGTCTTGTTGACCAGAGCTGCGATACCACCCAAGTAGAGGAGCTTGATGTTCGATGTCGAGATGATGTCACCCTCGTTCTCGTTGCCCACAAGGCTACCATCTGCAGCACCTACGATGCCGCCCACATAACCATAGCGCGAGATATCGTTGATGCCATTGAGCTGACGCTTGAGGTTGTAGTTAAGAGTCGATACATTGCGATTGTTGCTGATAACCGATGTAGCACCATCAGCAAGAGCTACAATACCTCCCATATGGAAATAACGAGAGTATGCTGCTGCAGTAAGTACGCCCTCGCTGGTGCAACCATCGACAAGACCGCTATTTGCTGCTGCAATACCACCGATATAGCTTCTCGAGTTGTCGGTAGCGGCGATAGCAGGCTTTGCGTGCTCAACTGTGGTGATTGCGCCATAGAACTGACAACCATCAACTGTTGCACCCTCTTTAACCTTACCTACCAAACCGCCGATGTAGGCGTGGTAGTCGGCTGCGCTTGGTACGCAATCCAATACGACGCTTGCATAGCTCGAACAGTTAGTTACTACGCTCGATGCGCCCAACTCTGCTGCCAAAGGAGCAAGTGTGATTGCGCCCGCAAATGGCTCCTTCTGTGCAATCTCGCAAGTAGAGTCGAACGAAAGGTTCGAAATCTCGGCACCCTCGCAGTAGCCAAACAACGGCTGATTCGAGTTGAAGTACATAATATTGTAGCCTGCGCCATTCAACTTGCCATCGAAAGGCTTCTCTTGTGTTCCAATCGGTGTCCAATCCTCGATGAGCGACATATCAACATCGCCTACGAGAGTCGGTACGCCATCGATACACCACGACGAGATGTCGCCACCCTCGGCCCACACCTCGGCAAAACGCTTCATACCTGCACCTGTGAGCAGACCACCGATAGAGTAGTACTCCTGACGAATCTCAGGCAAAACGATGGTCTCAGCACCTGTAGCAAGCATCTCGAGCGAGATCTGTGATGGGCGGATAAACTGCGCGTCGCTTGGGTTGTCTGTGAACGACAACATATACGATTCGGTGCCGTCGCCATTGTTGGTAGGCTCGGCTACGCTAACCCAGTTCGGAAGGTTAATGTGCTTGATGGTGTTTACCGGAGCACGCAACTCGAGTGGAGTGACATTCTCTGCAGGGAGCAAGAGGTGTCCCTCCTCGTCGTAGTTATACTCCGAGCCAAACTGCCACAATGCGAGCTTACCATCGCTACCGCTTACGCCCTCAATCTGAAGCTCCAACTCTGCATAACGCGAAGCGTCGCTATTCTCGTTCCAAGCGAGAGTCACGTCGGTGACAACGAAGTCGCCACTCTCGGTCTCAGTACCCTTAGTTGCTGTAATCCAGTCGCATGGTTCGATACCCCAAGCCAAGCCCTTCTTGCTCTGAACTTTGATATTCATAGAGCCTGCAGCCTTGTTTACCGCTGCATAGAGCTTGTCGATGACGAAGATGTTACCGAGGTGGTTTACAGTGAGGATGTGCTGCTCGTACTCACCCGCCACGAACTTGATATCGGCCGATGTGCGGTCGTCGAACGAGTCGTTGCGCTCGATGTTGATAGTGAATGAGCCACTACCACGATGCTCCTCCTCTGTAATCTGGCACCACGGCTGATTCGATACCGGAGTCCAGTAGATATTGTCGTTGTTAAGTGCAACGTCAACCACAACGGTATGGCTGAACGATGGGAGAGTAAGTTCGCTACGACTTTCGCCTGCGATGCTCACCGAAAGCTCCACTTGACCAACATCCTCCATCTTTGGAGTGTCGGTGAGGTCGGTGGTACAGCTCGTGAAGAGCAGTACCATAACCGACATTATATATATAAGGTATTGTTTCATATTTCTCAACTATTATTTGTTATTGACGACCCAAACGGCGGATGCTCTGGCTCTCGCTTGTCGAAGCCCACCACATATCCACCTTCATATTGTCATCCCCCTTCAACCAACCTGCTACAGCATTGTTGTAGTGAGTTGCATTCTGGAATGCCTCTGTCGAAGGGTAGCGCATACGGGTTGGAAGTATACCGTCGTTCTGTGCTGTGCTACCATTGGTCTTGAGCAAAGGATAGCCTGTACGACGATAGTCCACCCACGACTCGATACCAACCCAGAAGGTTGCTACATACTTCTGCGTGAGAATCTTCTCGAGCATCTTGTTGTAGTCGAAGTCGTTGTCGAGGTACTTGATGAAGTTGCTGATGATAGGGTCTGAAGGCATCAGGTAGTCGATAGCACCCTCGAAGCCCACCTGCCACTGCAAGATAGACTGGCGTACACCCTCCAAGTAGAGTTCCTTCACCTCCTTCTCGCCGATGCTGAGCCAACCGCGAGCACCTGCCTCAGCAAAGAGGAAGTACAACTCGTCGTAGTTGAGCAAGCCGTACGATGGCGCATTCTGAAGGTCACCTACGTGTGTACCCACAACGGTACCGCGTGTGAAACGTCCCACAAGCGAGTTGCCAGCCTTCGAGAGGTTGGAGTTGAAGTAGTCCTCCAACTCGGTGAGCGAAATCTGTGTAGGTGCACCCATAGCCTTCGTGAAGATACGGAAGTAGCGTGGGTCGTAGAGATCCCACTCGCCATCCTTGTCGTTATCAGGCTCGATGAGCATCAAGTCGGTGAAGGTCAAGCACGCTGCCTTCGAGTTCCAGTTACCACTTGTAGTCGAGTAGAACGGAGTGTAGAGAGCCGAGTCGGTAGCGCTGAACTCCACGCGTGCGCTGTCGCTGAGCGAACGCATCATAGGGTAGACGCCATTACCTGCCTTGTAGCAGTCGTAGAGCTCGTTCAACTTGGCAATAATCTGAATGTCGCCATACTCCTCGCCGAGCGAGATGATACCGCCATTCTCCTGAGCCTTGAGTGCCACGTGCATCAACAGACGCAAGTAGAGGGAGTTTCCGAAGCGGTGCCACTTGTCGATGTTACCATCATACATATAGTCGCAACCGTGGCTGAAGTCAATCTCGAGCGTTGCATCTGCAGCCTTTGCATTCTTAGCCTCGGCGAAGCAAGCATTAGCCTCCTCCAACGAGCGGAGCATGTCGATGTAGATATCCTCCTGCTTGTCGTAGGCTACAGTGTAATCGAAATCGTTGCCCTGAAGCGAAATCTTACCTGCGTTGAAGTAAGGCACATCGCCATAGGTGTCGGTAATGATCGAAGCTACGTAGCTGCGAAGCACCAATGCAACACCCACCATTGCAGGGTTGTCGCCCTGACGAGCAAGCTCGAGCATATACTGTGCGTTGCCGAACTGTTTGTAGAGTTTCCATAAGTAGCTCGAGTAGTTCTCGGCAAGCTCGTAGTTGTAGGTGAGCAATGCCGAAGTCTCGACGCTTGTGTTTACTGCATACTGCATCAACTCGCTGTTGATGTAGTAGTTGTTGTAGGCGTTTGTGTAAGCCGTGTTGTAGAGGATAGGCTGCACGAACGACTCAGCCTCGACGTCGTAGAGCGCATAAGGGTTTTTGTTCATATCGTCGAACTTGTTACAACCCACCAACGCTACGGCCGAAGCTATAATTACTGCAAAATATTTCATTGTCTTTCTCATAATCATCTCCTCCGTCGTTAGAATGTGATAGAAATGCTACCTCCGTAGGTTGCTGTGCCTGGCATCTGCAAGAGGTCGAAGCCTGGCGAGAGTGCCGCACCGCGCATAGAAACAGCCTCAGGGTCGAAACCTGGGAACTTGCTCCAGCAGTGGAGGTTGTTGCCGAATACTGCGACAGAGAGGTTCTGAATAACCTTGCTCTTTGCAAGTAGCTTGCGTGGGAACGAGTACTCGAGACGTACCTCACGCAACTTGAGGAACGAGGTGCTCACGAAGTTTGCCTCGGTGCAACCACGATCGTACTTAGCCTGGTAGTAGGCCTGGATAGTATTCTTGTCGTGTGTGATGTCGCAAACCTTGTAGTTGCCATCAGCGAGCTCGATTACACCCTCCGGCTTGAGACCGCCCTCACGACCTTCGAGAGTTGCAGTACCCTTACCACGATAGTTGAGTACCCAGTTGGTCAACGACCATACGTTGCCACCATACTGTCCGTCGAACTTGATGCCGAACTTGAGGCCCTTCCAGCTGAACGATGTGCCGAAGCCACCTCTCCACTTAGGTAGACACTCGCCGATGTACGACATCTTCTCGTCTGCCATAGGGTTGCCGTTGCTGTCGTGAACAATCTGTCCCGATACGTCAATCATACGACCTGTCGAGTCAATCACATACGAGCCCTCTGGAGCGCGCTTGTACGGACGACCATACATAGCGGTGAGCGAGCCACCTGTGTAGGCATACATATAGGCCCACGACGAGTACTGCGATACCTGCCAAAAGTCGATACCCTCACCCAACTCGAGAACCTTGTTGCGGTTCATCGACCAGTTGGCATTCACGGTCCAGCGGATATCCTTTGTGCGAATCAAAGTACCAGTTGCTGCAATCTCGATACCCTGGTTGCGAATCGAACCAGCATTGGTAAATACGTTGTCAACACCTGTAGCTGCCGATACAGGCATCTGTGCGAGTGCGTTTGTAGTCTTACTGTTGTAGTACGAGAAGTCGAGGTTGAGTCTGTTGCGGAACATTCTCAAGTCGAGACCAATCTCCCACGACGATACCATCTCAGGCTTGAGGTTACCATTAACCTTCTTCGACTGAGTTGTGACGTTTCCTGGGAACATTGTGCTTGCAAAATACTCCTCGATGCGGTATGGAGCGGTGTCGTGACCAACCTGTGCCCACGATGCACGCACCTTCATAAGGTTTACGAGACCATTTGTGCGACCGAAGTCCCAAATCTCGTTCAACACCACGCTACCCGAAACCGAAGGGTAGAAGTACGAACGGTTCGAAGCTGGGAGTGTGCTCGACCAGTCGTTACGGCCTGTGATATCCAAGAATACAGCGTTCTTCCATGAGAGCTGTACCATTCCGTAAAGCGAGTTGGTCTGACGAACATACGACTCGTTGGTAGTCTTCACGAGCGACTCGGCATTTGCTAAGGTGTAGGTGCTCGGATACTTCAAGTCGTCGGCCCACTGCTGATGCTTCGAGTAGCTACGATTGAGGATGCTACCACCGAAGTTTGCGGTGAGGTTGATATCGTGCTCGAAGTCGTGAGTGTAACGGAAGAGGAACTCACCCGAGTACTGCATCGAGCGGATGCTCTGCTCACGATAGTAACCGTTAGGGTCGGCCTGTGTCGAGGTTGGAGTACGCTGTGTACGGAAGTCGTTGTTAGCATCCAAACCTCCACGAACCATCAAGGTCAAGCCCTTGTAGATGTCGAAGTTGAGCGACAAGTTACCGTAGATACGATCCTTGTTCTGTGTATTGATGCTCTCGTTAGCGAGGAAGTAAGCATTGTTCTTACCGCCTGTGAGCGAGGTGTCCTGCTGAAGACCCTCCTTACCCTCGAGCCAGTAGTTCTTTGCCCAATCCATATCGATGTTTGGAGCGTAGCACCACAAGCTATACATGATAGCGGTAGAGCCATAACCCGACGATACAGGGATGTTATCGTAGTCGCGACGGGTATACTTGAGCGAAATCTCCGATGTGAACCACTTTGCAACTTCGCTACGCGAACGCAACGAGATATCCTGACGATTGTATGGCGAGTTTGGAGTGATGCCCTGGCTGTGCATATCGCGAACAGAGATACGCACCTGGTTGCGCTTGTTGATGCGGCCCGATACCGAAACCGAGTTCGACCACGAGTGGCCAGTCTCGAAGTACTGCTTGAACCAGTCGCCATAGCTTACGAATGGAGAAGCTGTACGGCGTACATCGCCCAAATCATCGGTAGCGAGACCTACGCCAGTGCCACGATGGTAGAACTGATACATCTCGCGACCATCCATCTTGGTACCCCACGAGAGGAGACCTGGCGAAGATGTGTAGGTTGGATATGGGTCCCAAGCCAAACCAAGGGCCTTATCGTCGGGACGTACATAGTAGTAGTAATCGCCGTTACCACTGCCCTGACCATATACATACTGCAAATCAGGCGATGTGTTCACGCTCTCGAAAGTGAGGTTTGTGGTGTAGGTAACGCTAATCTTCGACTCGAGCTTCTCGGCCGACTTGGTGGTGATGACAATCGCACCATTTGCTGCTGCCGAGCCATAGAGTGCTGTCGCTGCGGGACCCTTCAATACGGTGATGTTCTCGATATCCTCAGGGTTGATATCGCCTGTACCATCGCCATAGTCGATAGCGTAGGCCGAACCCTCACCACCTGCATCCGACTGAGTAGAGTGGTTGTACATAGGCACGCCATCCACCACGAAGAGTGCGGTGTTGTTGCTGAAGTCAACCGACGACTCACCACGGAGTGTTACACGGGTGGTACCACCAGGGCCCGAGTTCGACTGCTGGATGTTCAAACCTGCCACCTGACCGGTCAAGCCCGAAAGCCAGTTTGCCGAGTTTGCTGCCGACGATACCACGTCGCCATCCACCTTCTGTGCTGCATAACCGAGCGACTTCTCGTCACGCTTGATACCGAGAGCGGTTACAACCACCGACTCTACAGCCTGAGCCTCGGTCTTCATCGAGATGTTGATGGTGGTACGGTTACCAACCTTTACGCTCTCGTTCTTGTAGCCAAGGAAGCTGAACTCGATGGTCTGCTCGGGGGTAGCCTTAATCTGGTACTTACCGTCGATGTCGGTAACTACGCCCTGCATTGTTGTAGGAATGATTACACCCACACCAATCATCGGTTTGCCATTCTCGTCAAGAACGGTTCCCGATACGAGGTGTGGTTTCGAAGTGGAGGCCTCGGTAGTCTGTTGCTCCGTAGCACCACCTCCCTCGTTAGGTTGCACGCTTGCACTCTGAGATGCCATCGCTACCGATGCCGACAGAGTGAATAGCGCAACCAAAAGAGTCACAAAAACTCGTTGAGTAGAGATTCTCATAAAATTTGGTTTTTAATAGTTTAGTTGGTTTTATGCTTAGTTTGTTATTATTACATAATAATCAATTACAAATTTATATAATATTGAGTAAATATTCAAATTTTATGTGTTTTTTTAGCAAAAATAACATTTAGTTGATAAAAAAAGCATAAGCCCGACACAGCGTTGTCGGGCTTATGCTTTTTGCTATTGATATGACTCTTTCTACTTGTAGAAGAGTGGCGATATAGACTGATAGTTATGTACGCGCTCGATGCACTCGGCAATGATGTCGGCGCACGAAAGCACGGTAAACTTGTGCAAATCCTTCTCCGGATTGAGCGGAATGGTGTCGGTTACGATAACCTCGGTCAATGCGCTCTCATTGATGCGATCGTAGGCCTTACCCGAGAGTACAGGGTGGGTGATAGCGGCACGAACGCTCTTTGCACCACGCTCCATCAACATATTGGCAGCCATACAGATAGTGCCTGCGGTGTCGATCATATCATCTACGATGAGGATGTTGCGACCCTCAACTTCGCCGATAGCGGTCATCGAGCCAACAACATTGGCCTTTGCACGCTCCTTGTGCGAGATGATGATAGGAGCCTCGAGCAACTTGGCGTATGTGCTTGCACGCTTAGCGCCGCCCATATCAGGCGATGCAATCGACAAGTCCTCGATGCCGAGCTCTTTGATGTAAGGGATGAAGATGCCGCTTGCGTAGAGTGCATCTACCGGAACATCGAAGAAACCCTGAATCTGGTCTGCGTGGAGGTCGAGGGTCATTACGCGGTCTGCACCAGCCACTGTGAGCATATTTGCCACGAGTGCGGAGGTGATAGGTACGCGAGGACGATCCTTGCGATCCTGACGAGCCCAACCAAAGTAAGGGATTACAGCCACAACTTTGTATGCCGAAGCGCGCTTTGCAGCGTCGATCATCATCAACAGCTCCATAAGGTTGTCCGACTTAGGGAATGTCGATTGGATGATAAATACGGTGCAACCACGGATCGACTCGATGAAGTGTGGTTGGAACTCACCGTCGCTAAACTCTACAACCTCGCACTCTCCGAGTGTGGTGCCATAGGCAGCAACGATTTTTTCAGCCAAGTAGCGCGATGCGCGACCTGTGAAGAATTTGATTTTGTGGATAGCCATAAACTTATGTGTTTAATTGAGTTTTCTTCAGTTTGAGAGCACAAATATAGCACTCCTTTTTATTTATTTCACTACTCTTCGGCAGTTTCTGCTAAAATTTTATCAACAAATGCCAAAATTTCGTCGCGTCCTTGGCCGTTTTCGCTCGACGAGAGCAACATGGGAGGCAATTCCTCCCACTGCTCGGCAAGGCGCTTTTTGTAGTTGGTTATGTTGCGTTGAGTCTGTGTTGCCGACTGCTTGTCGCACTTGGTGAAGATAAGCGCAAACGGAATACCTCCCTCGCCCAACATCTCGATAAACTCGAGGTCTATCTTTTGTGGCTCGAGTCGCGAATCGACAAGCACAAAGAGGAAGTGCATCTTCTCGCACTTGGATACATAGTCCAAGATAATCTTTGCGAAGGCTCCGCGCTCCTTTTTCGAGGTGCGAGCATAGCCATAGCCTGGCAAGTCAACCAAGTACCACTCCTTGTTTATGAGGAAGTGGTTTATTAGCTTGGTTTTACCTGGTGTTGCCGATACCTTAGCTAAGCCCTTGTGACGTGTGAGCATATTGATAAGCGACGACTTACCAACGTTGCTTCGACCAATGAAGGCGATGTCCTTGAGCTTGTCTTTCGGTACCTGCGAAATGCGTTCCGATGAACACTTAAACTCTGCTTTTGTAACCATCTATATATCCGTTATTTAACCTCGGTGAGCTCAAGTACAACGCTACGCCAATCGTTTGTTGCGCGTACCTCGCTGAGAGCCTCATTCGACTTGTATCGATTTGTCAATTCAGGTACTACGATACCCTCCTCCATCAACACCTTACCGCTGATGGTCTTGCCGCTAATCTTTACAGGCTTGTTTACAAACTCTGGTGCAACTTCGCGGATGGTGTATTTAGCATTAGGGTTCAATCCCTGAAGGCGAATAATAGGCTGTGGTAAATTCTCCTTGATGAGGTGACGATATGCAAAGAGAACGGCCTTCTCCTTGCTCTCGTTTACATACATCAACGAAGTGATGTTCTTGTCGCCCTCATATGGCGAGATGAGGCGGTAGAGGTCGCCCTGCTGAACTACTGGACGAATCTTCTTGTACTCCTCGATAGCGCGCTTTGCATACTCGCGCTCGGCAGGGTTCAACTTAGCTGGAACCATCTCCATACCAAGGCGGCACATCGAAGCAACATCGAAGCGGAACTTGATAGGGATGAGTCGCTGAGTATATTTGCTATAGGCCGAGCCAACGTGTGCAGCCAACATGTTCGAAGGGAAGAAGTTGAGTGAGCCCCACTGGATGAGGATGCGGTGGTATGCGTCGGTCTGATCGCTGGTCCACATCTCCTGGAAATAAGGCATATAGCCGTAGTTCAAACGGGTACCGCCCGATGCGCAAAGCTGGATAACAACCTTTGGATACTTAGCGCGGATACGCTTGAGAATCTTCTCGAGTGCAAGGGTGAAATCTACCTGCAAGTTCGACTGCAGAGCCTTTGGCAAGTACTGCGACGACGAGTTGTGCATACCCATATTGTTGTCCCATTTGATGTAGTAGATATCAGGGTTCTCAGTGAGGATATCGTCCACCACGCCGAATACAAAATCCTGTACCTTAGGGTTTGTCAAGTCGAGCAAGAGCTGACCACCACCACGACCATACGAAGGGTCGAAGTCAGGGTGACGCAATACCCAGTCAGGGTGCTTCTCGTAGAGTTCACTCTTTACGTTAACCATCTCAGGCTCAATCCAAATACCGAACTTCATGCCATTCTTGTGGGTAAGGTCGATAAGCGGACGGATGCCGTTCGGAAGTTTCGACTTTGCGATTCCCCAGTCACCGAGCGAAGTCTTGTCGTTGTTACGAGGGTACTTAGGTCCAAACCAACCATCGTCCACTACGAACATCTCGCCACCGAGCTTTGCAAAGTCTGAAACCATGCCATCGAGGTTCTCGGCTGTGGTGTCGAAGTGAACACCCTCCCACGAGTTGAGCAACACCTCGCGCTCCTTTGTGCCGTCGAGAAGCTGATACTTACGAGCCCAACGGTGGAGGGTACGAGTAGCCTCGCCCTTACCATTTGTGGAGTATGTGAATACCATCTCAGGTGTAGCGAGCGACTTCTTGCCCAACAAGGTGTAGTCGCTTGCTGCAGGGTTGATACCGCCCATAAAGAGGGTTGGCGATGCTGTGGTCAAGGTATTGTAGAACTCGAAGTGGAAGTTACCCATCCAAACGAGGGTACCTGCAATTACAGGACAGTTTGTCTCGTCGAGACGGCCATCCAAACCGAGCATGAACGAAGCATTTACATACTTTGCGACCTGCGAGCCCGACTGAGTCGAGATTACGCGTACACCGTTTGTAAGTGGCTCGATATGCTCGTTACACTCATTTTTTGTCGAGCCGTCGAGGTGCAACAATACGCAGTTGTCCGACTGAATAGGGAGTACAGCCGACATATATTTCTGCAAAACTACAGGCTTCTTGCCCTCGTTGATGTACTCGGTGTTCATCTTAACGATGTCGCAATCCAAATATGCCGAGTAGTTTACCTTAACGAGTAGGGTTGGATGAGCTACGTCGCGCATCGATACCGAAAGAGTTGAGATGCCATTATTTGTGCTCTGCTCAACCTTCTCAACAACGAGTTTTGCTGCGTTGTCGCCATCGTGCTGTTTCACGAGTGAAGCGAAAGGTTTGTCGCAGTGAGTTCCGTAGATAGGGTAGGCCTCCTGCTTTACGGTGCGACCGGCAGCGAAGATGTCGCTAACCTCGGCACGCGAGCCGTAGTAACGGAAGTAGAGTGGCTTGCCCTCGTCTGCCGTGATGATGAGTGTTGAGTTTGGCGTCGAGAGTGAGTAGTTCTTCGCCTGAGTCGAGAATGCCAACAGCATGGCTCCAAGAATTAGTAGTGTTTTTTTCATAGAAAAAGGTGTTATTTGTCTCTATTTTGGGCAAAGATAGTAAAAAGTATTGAACGAAAGAGAAAAAGTTTAAACTTTTTTGTATATTTGCACCTTGATATAAAATGGGGTAATGACGGGCAATACCTATGTGGTGTAGGTGTGGGGCCTATTCGAAGTTTGAAGTTTGGCGGGAATGTAAAAAAGGTATTCTTTTTTCATAATTCAGCCCTAATCCGTTACGTTGTTTGGAACAAAAGATAGAGTAAAAGCATAACACGGGCAACTTAGTGGAGCGAAGCGATAAGCCGCCCTTTTCCAAAGGGAGGTTTGGAGGAAATGTAAAAAAAGGTATTCTTTTTTCATAATTCAGCCCTAATCCGTTACGTTGTTTGGAATAAAAGATAGAGTAAAAGCATAACACAGATATATCAGAAAATTATGAAAAAAGAGTGGAATGATGTGAAGGAATTTCACGAGAAATTCGGACATCCAGTGGCAGAGAAGCCTGTAATGATAGCAAAGAAGCGTGCCCTCTCGCGTGCAAAGTGGATGAACGAGGAGGTTGCCGAGTTCTTGATTGCAGATGATATCTATGAGCAGGCTGATGCTATGATTGATTTGATGTACTTCGCACTTGGTACAATGGTCGAGATGGGCCTCGAGGCCGACGAGTTGTTCGACATTGTACAGAAGGCAAATATGGCAAAGCTTTGGCCAGACGGAAAACCTCACTACAACCCTAAGGATAACAAAGTTATCAAGCCTGAGGGTTGGGAGGATCCAAAGCCGAAGATTAAGGCCTATATCGACTCGGTGATAGCTGCTAAAAACGGACAAAAATAGTATGGTATTAGGGGTAATTACGGACTATCTACGCGAAAATCGCAAGCTTGTTGTTCCTGGCTTTGGAGCCATTATGGTGAAGGAGTCTGGCGAGCGTGTGTTTTCGGAGTTGCTACGTGCGGATGATGGCGTTTTGGTTGCGCTACTTCGCGAAAAAGGGCTCTCCGAGATGGAGGTGGCGGTGGTGATAGATCGTTTTATCTTCGAAACACGCCACGAACTCGAGCAGTATGGATATTGCCGCCTGGGTGAGGTAGGAACATTGCGTCTCGAGCCCGAAACTAAGGTTTTGCGACTCTACGAGCCGGTTTATGGTGAGATGCCAAAGCAGATGCCGTATGTGCCTCAGCCTGTGGTTGTCGAGGAGACGCAGACCAACGACAAGGTTGAAGAGTCGGAGCCTGAGATTATAGAGGAGGTTAATCCTGTATCGGAGCCTGTATCGGAGGAGAAAAAGGGTGAATCTCAGCCTCAACCACAGCCAAAACCAAGACCACAGCCAAAACCAAGACCAAAGAAAAAGGCAAAGCTCGACCTGGTTATGGTGGTGGCTATAGTTGTGCTTACGGCTGCGTTGGCCGGAATAGCTTATGGCATATATGTATCGACCTTGTAACGGGCGAACTTTATAATTATTGAAGATGGATAATAACGCTTTACTATCGGTAAAACAGCGATTTGGTATAATTGGAAACTCTCCGCTTTTGAATAGGGCTTTGGAGGTGGCTATGCGCGTTGCTCCAACCGATTTGACCGTGCTTGTAACGGGTGAGAGTGGTGTCGGAAAGGAGTTCTTTCCGCAGGTTATCCACGCACACTCTGCGCGTAAACATAATAAATATGTAGCGGTGAACTGTGGCGCGATACCCGAGGGTACTATCGACTCGGAACTCTTTGGCCACGAGAAGGGTGCTTTTACTGGCGCAATCGAGGCTCGTAAGGGCTACTTCGAGGAGGCGGATGGTGGCACAATATTCCTTGACGAGGTGGGTGAACTTCCGCTTTCTACACAGGTGCGCTTGTTGCGCGTGTTGCAGACGGGCGAGTTTATGCGAGTAGGCTCGGCTAAGGTGCAGAAGACCAATGTGAGAGTGGTTGCAGCAACCAACTCAAACCTTATGGCAGCCATTGCAGATGGTCGTTTTCGCGAGGATTTGTACTATCGTTTGAATACTGTACCTATCTCGGTGCCTGCTTTGCGCGAGCGTCCCGAGGATATCTATATGCTCTTCCGTCGCTTTGCTGCGGACGTTGCTACACAGTATAGAATGCCGGCAATCGTCTTGGATGAGGAGGCTCGCCGTGTGCTCGAAGGCTACTATTGGCGCGGTAATGTTCGCCAACTCAAGAATGTAGCCGAGCAAATCTCTGCTATCGAGGAGAGTCGCAATATCTCGGCGCAGATACTCTCGAAGTATTTGGTGGACGAGAAGTCGGCCGCTTCGCCGAGCGTTACTCAGTCGGCAAAGATGGAGGATATGAACTCCGAGCGAGAGTTGCTCTACAAGATTTTGTTCGATATGCGTAGCGACATCAACGACTTGAAGCGCATGATGGCAGATTTGTATGGCGGATACTCATCGTACCGCACATCTGCGCCAAGCGAGTCGAACGAGGTGCGTGCACTTCTGCCTCATACTGCGCCGATATCTCCAGTTATGGATGTCGATTTTGCCGAGAGTGAGGTTGTCGAGGATGCGCCTCGCGAGATGACCAAAGCCGATATGCAGCGCGAGCAGATTGTGAAGGCTCTGCGCCGAAACGGAGGAAGTCGTCGAGCTGCAGCTGCGGAGTTGTTTATGTCGGAGCGTACGCTCTACCGCAAGATAAAAGAGTTGAATATCGAGGAGTAAGATGAAAAGAATAATAGTTGCAATATTTGCCATAATACTCTTGGCTACAAGTGGTTGTACGGTCAAGTATTCATTGTCGGGAGCCTCAATCCCGCCCGATGCAAAGACCTTCTCGGTAGCCTATTTCCCGAATAATGCCGCTATGGTTGCGCCTATTTTGAGCGCAACTCTCACCGACGAACTTACCCAACGCTTTGCGTCGCGTACTCGTTTGGTGCAGGTGCCCGAAGGTGGCGATTTCTCGTTCGAAGGCGAGATTGTCGGCTACACCTCCACAACATCGTCGGTGTCGAGTGGCGAATACGCCTTGCAGAATCGTCTGACCATCACTGTGAAGGTGAACTTTACGAATGTCATCGACGACAAGGCATCGTTCAAGGCGAGAACATTCTCGGCTTATGCAGACTACGACTCGACAAAACTGCTCAATGAGGTGGAGAGTACCCTCATCCCTGAGATTGTCGAACAAATTGTAACAGATATTTTTATGGCTGCGGCCTCAAATTGGTAATGACTATGTCGGTGTTGAATAATTATGTTGATGGAGGCTCGAAGCCCTCTGCCGAAGAGTTGAATTCGCTGCTCGAAAAGTATCCTTGGTTCGAAGCGGCTCGCGTATTGGCCGATGCGAATAACGTGTCGATTGCTGATATGTATACTATTGATATAGAGAAACTTACAAAAGAGAGTGAGGGCGAGCTTATTACTCGTTTTTTGCGTAAGACCGACTTTAGAATCGTGGCCGAAGAGGGCGATGTCGAGGGCGATATTCAGACCGAGGCCGAGATAGATGACGAGGACGATATTGTTAGCGAAGAGCTAGCCGAAGTCTATCTGGCGCAGGGTATGAAAAGCGAGGCAATAAAAATATATTCTAAATTAAGTTTGCTAAATTCGGAAAAAAGTATTTACTTTGCCGAGAAAATCGAAAATATCGAAAAAAATAATTAAAAACGGAATAAATTATGAGTACATTTTTGATCGTATTGATTCTTATTGCAAGCATTTTGTTGATTCTTGCAGTGTTGGTTCAGAATCCAAAGAGCGGTATGGCTGCTAACTTTGGCGCATCGAACCAGGTAATGGGTGTTCGTCAGACAGCAGACTTCTTGGAGAAGTTTACTTGGGGTACAGCTGCAGTGATTTTGGTTTTGTCGCTCATCTTCACCCTCCCTACATTTAGCAGTAAGACTGGTGAGGTAGAGAACCATGTAGGAGGTAAGAAGACAGAGCAGACTGACAACAAAACTGCTACCGAGGACGGCGCTGCTACCGAGGCTGCAGCACCGGCACAGGCTGCTACAGAGGCTGCCGCTAACGAGTAATAAGCGTCAATCTCACGTCTATAGGTCGAGCAGTGCTCGACCTTTTTTTTGTATTTGTAGATAAGCGCTAGGTTGTGGGCGGATTAGCCCATGCAGCCTATAAATATCACAATATGTTTTGTTGCCTAAAAATTTTTAATTTTTATTTTTTAATTCTGAATTTTATTTTGTACTTTTGCGTAGATTAAGAAATCGAGTGCAATTATGTTGAAGAAAATATCTCTTGCGCTGCTTTTGGCAGTGGCCTATATAGGCTCGGCGAGTGCAATGGCCGAGGTGGATGTTAAGCGCGAAATCGACCGCGCTGTTTCGTTGATGGAGCATGGCCGCTATGGCGATGCTCGCCACTCGCTTGTGCTCTTGCGCGAGAAGGTGGCAATGGACGACGAGCCACTTGTGCGCTATATCGACTTCGAGTTGGCGCGTTGTGCTGCGGAGTTGCGCGACAACGATGCCGAGAAGATTATGCTTGCATTCTTGCGTCGTTACCCCGAGTCGGTACACGTGAACGATGTGCGCTTTATGTTGGCTATGTACTACTGCGAGCGCGAGGAGTACAACATCGCTCGCAAATATCTCGATAGGGTATCGTACAAGGCTCTCACGCTCGACGATAAGGAGCGCTACAATATGCGAATGGGCTATATCGAGTTTACGTTGGGCAATCACGACAAGGCCTACGAGCTCTTCTCGATGCTCTCGCCATCGGGAAACTATGCCGACCACGCCATCTACTATAAGTCGTATATCCACTACGCGCGCGGTGAGTTCAAGGCGGCGTACAGGGGTTTCGAGAGCTTGAAGAATAGCGACAACTATGCAAAGATTATCCCATATTACCTCTTTCAGATAGAGTTCGCTCGTGGCAACTATCAGTATGTGGTGAAGAATGGTGATACCCTTCTCAAGAATTCGGTGGAGTTGGAGCGCACCGAGCTTATGCGCATTGTGGCCGAGGCGTGGTATCGCTTGCAGGGCTACAACAAAGCCTTCCTCTACATCTCGATGTATCAGCGCTCGGGTGGTAAGATGGGTCGCGAGGAGAACTATATCCTGGGCTATTCGGCCTATCGCTCGACCGACTATGCAACCGCTATCGAGGCCTTGCTGAAGGTTGCCGAGGGTAGCGACGAGTTGGCTCAGAATGCTTCGTACCACTTGGCCGACTGCTATATCCGTCGCGACGACAAGCGTAAGGCAATTCAGGCCTTTGCAATGGCTGCCGACGAGAAGTACAACAACGAGATTTCGGAGGATGCTCTCTTCAACTACGGAAAGCTTCTCTTCGAGACGGGTGGAGGAACATTCAACGAGTCTATAAATGTGCTTACTCGTTATGTTACGAAGCATCCCGATTCGGAGCGTGCCGAAGAGGCTCGCGAGTTGCTTATTGCAGCCTACTACAATTCGCACGACTACGATATGGCCTACAAGGCGATTAAGGAGTTCCCTAATCCCGACGGAACGCAGCGTGCAGCATTGCAGAAGATTGCCTACTTCAATGGCTTGGAGGCCTTTGTTGCGGGCGACTACGAGAAGGCTAAACTGAAGTTGGACGAGGCTCAAAAGATTGGCGTGAGTCCAAAGTATAACGCCTTGTGCCTCTTTTGGTTGGGCGAGATTGAGTATAAGTCGGGCGATTTCGCCAAGGCTGTAAGCTATTACGACTACTACCTTCGTCGTGCTCCAAAGACCGAAAACGAGTATAAGATGGCCCTCTACAACTTGGGCTATGCACACTTCGAGCAGTCGAATATGGCCAAGAGCCAGAAGGCCTTCGAGGGCTTCCTTTGGCTCTACAAGACGGCCGACCGCTATAGAGCCGATGCCTATAACCGTTTGGGCGATACGCAGTATTCGCAACGCAAGTATGCCGATGCGGTAAAGAGCTACGAGGGAGCCGTGGCATTGGGTACTGCAGAACAGGACTATGCTAAGTATCAGCGAGCAATCTCGCTCGGACTTGCAGGCAAGACCAAAGCGAAGATTGGCGCACTCAAGCAGATGCAGGGCGAGAATTGTGGTGACTTCAACGACGACGCAGCATACGAGCTTGGTCGCACCTATGTTTCGCTCGGTCGCTACTCCGATGGTGCTTCGGTGTTGGGAAAGTTTGTCGAGACCTATCCGCAGTCACCATTCTATACACCTGCATTGCTCGATTTGGGTTTGGTGCACTTCAATCTTGGAAATAGCGACAAGTCGCTCTACTACTACGACAAGATTATCTCGGCCGCACCACAGTCGGCTGCAGCTAAGGATGCGATACAGAGCGTTCGCGAGATATACGTTGCTAAGGGCAAGATCGACGACTACTTCGCCTATGCCGAGCGCACGGGCGCAGTGTGCGACACAAGTGTGATGGCGCGCGACTCGTTGTCGTTCCGTGCAGCGCAGAATGTCTATTTGGCAAATCGTATAAAGGATGCTATTCCGCATCTGAAGCGCTACCTGAACGACTATCCAAAGGGATATTATACGAATGATGCTTTGTATTGCTTGAGCGATTGCTATCTCAAGTGCGATAGCCTCGAAAGCGCTGTCGGAAGCTTGAAGATGTTGGCCGAGCAGCCTAAGAATCAGTATACGGTATCGGTGGTCGAGAAGTTGGCCGATGTAACATTCAAGAATGCTATGTATTCGGAGTCGGCTGCGGCATATCGTCGCCTCTACGACGTTGTGGATAGTGCTTCGGCCCGAACAGAGGCTGCCAACGGATATGCCGAGTCGGTGCTTTTGCGCAAAGACAATGATGCGTTGTTTGCAATGTCGAACGATTTGGATGGCATGGCAGACGTAGATGCAGCAATGCTTCGTCGTGTACATTTTGCTAAGGCTAATGTCTACGCTTCGCGTAACGAGGCGGCCGAGGCTCGCAAGATATATGAGGCCTTGTCGGCTGATATGACTACTGTGGAGGGAGCCGAGTCAACCTATCGTGTTATCGAGGCGCTCTTTGCCGAGGGTAAATACGAGGAGAGTGAGGCCAAAATATACGACTTTGCCGATAGCAAAACCACCCATTCGTATTGGTTGGGTAAGGCATTTATCCTCTTGGGAGATATATATGTGCAACGCAACGACCTGTTCCAGGCTCGCGCAACATATCGCAGTGTGGTCGATGGATATACCCCTGCCGACGATGGCGTAGTAGCCGAGGCGCAGTCTAAACTCGATAAGTTAAACTAGAAACGGTTTTCCGAAAGATATGAAACGATACGTAATAACACTCATCGCGATATGTGTGGCGACGCTCTCGGCGTCGGCACAAGTCACCAAGAAGGTGGAGATTACCAAGACCTATGCTCCTGAGATTGCCAAGGCAAGAAAAATGGATGTAGCACCCAATATGGTCGATACCATAACTTTGCGCCCCGAGATTGATTATACCATCACTCCGCAATCGTTTGCTTCGACCCTAGGCACTCATCGCTTCAACCCTGCAACGGCAACCTATTGGGAGTATCAGCGCCGCTATCCGTTCTATTTGAAGTTAGGCGCAGGTTTTCCGCTTACCACTGTGGGCGATTTGTATGCCACAGCCCATCGTGCCGATGTGGGATACATCTCAGGTTACGCCAACCATAATGGTTTCTATTCGAAGCTAAAGTACATGAATGGCTTAGATGGTGTTAACTATAAGGATAACCGCTCGATGCAGATGAATAACAAGTTTGGCGTTATGGGCGGTAAATACTTCGGCCGATATACGTTGGCTGGCGATTTGTCATATTCCATGGATATCTATCATCGCTATCCGTTCCATAATACCTTTGATGCAGACGGAAATCCGCTGATTGCATACAAGCGCCGTAGGGTAGATTACGAGGATATCCGATTGGGCCTAAGTTTTGGCGATACATTTGCCGACTATAGCCACCTCAACTTCAAAACCTATGCTTCGGTAGACTACTACCACGACAAGTCGGAGACCTTTGTAGCTGCGGCTCGATATCTTCAGATGAATGTAACGGCAGGTGGAACTCTGGCACGTGAAATCACAAAGCGCAGTGCCGTTTCGCTCGATGTGGACTACGAGGGCTACTATGGCTTGCGTTCGCTTAAGAGTTACAAGAATTCGATTGTGGGCGCTACGGTGTTGTATCGCTATCGTTCGGGTGGATTGCTCGATTTGAATGTGGGAGCAAAACTCTACTACGACAACAACCCTGCCGATGCTCAGAAGAAGAATAGATGGCATGGCTTTCCGGTGCTGAATGTATCGTTGAATATTGGCGATAGCGGCGTGGCAGTTCCATATGCCGAGGTCGATGGCCGCTTGCAGAACAACAGCTACTATTCGTTGGTTAAGCAAAATCCGTATGTCGCTATTTTGGGTGGCAAAAACAGCTTCTTGCAGAGTGATACGGTAGTGCCGAATACCGAGACCTATAATGTACGCATTGGTGTTTCGGGTCACACCTCGGATAGCAAATTCGCCTATCGCCTCTATGCCAATATGACCTTCATGCGTAATGCAATATATTGGTACAATGTAAATCAGTTGTTCTTCGATGCAATGACGGCACGACGTAATATTTGGTCGTTGTGTGGTGCTATCGACTATCGTCCGGTGTCTCAGTTGCTGATTTCGGCTCAGGTGAAGGGATCGTTGTACGACAACTTTGCAGTGCTGAATGGCGCAGCCATCGAGGGTGCTACGCCTAATGTCGAGGCATCGTTGCGAGTGCGATACAACCACAAGAAGTTTACCTTGGGTGCTTCGGCCGAGCTTTGTGGCAAGACCAAGTGGACAACTGCTTTCGACGAGAAACTCTTTGTGGAGGGCTCGACAGCCGAGGTTAAGTATGGCAAATTTACAGCTCCTATTGCTCTCGATTTGAGTATCTATGGCGACTATAAGGTTGGCAAGGCTTGTACCATATTTGTCGAGGGTAATAACCTTGTAGGCGATGTTATGCCAACCTATCGTTGGGCCTTCTATCGCGAGGTTGGAGCGGGCTTTGTCGTGGGTGTTAAGGTGCAATTCTAAATTGGGTGGAGCGTAGCTATGAGAGCAAGCAGTTTCTATACTGTTCCGTTTGTGTGGAACAAGACCTTGTGGGTGATGACATTCGCAGTTTTCGGATTGTGGCTCGGAGTCTCAGGCTTCCAACTCTATGAAATCTTTACACAAAAAGAGACTTTGGAGCCTTTGATTGCCCTTATAGTGCTTAACGCCATAATGCTCCCTACCATAATAATTTGCGAGGGACTCGCCCCACAGCGCCTCGAGATATGCAAGGATAAAATAGTTATTTTGCGTCGCTATAAGAGCATCACCATCAGCGCCAACGAGATAATGAGCGTTGAGCGTCTGCCCGAGGGTGCAATGCGTGGAGCAATACGAACATTTGGCGTAGGTGGCCTATTTGGTTATTTTGGTAGTTATCGCACTCACAAGTTGGGTTCGTTTACCCTCTATGCAACATCCTTTCAGAATCTATTCCTTATCAGAAAATGCGATGGTAAGAATGTGGTGATATCTTGCGCCGAGCCCGATAAAATGGAGATTTTTCTATAATTTAGTTTAGCGCAAAAAGAAGAATAGCCAAGCAGTCGCTTGGCTATTCTTCTCTGTTATCTCTCTTATCTGTTTGCCTTTCGAGCTATATTTCTGAAATACTCCAATGCAGGTGGCTCGTTGCCGACGAGACACTCATGCTTGTAGTCTTTGCCTTGTACAGCCTCCCAATCTGCGCGAATCTTCTTCAACTCCTTTGGATTTTTGTAGATATCGACAAAGGTTAGGTAGATGGTCTTTGCTGCGTTGAGCATCGCCTTGGTGGCGATTGAGGTTCCCGAAACCGACGAGAAGTGCCAAGTGTGTAGTGCACCAGGACTTACGCAGGTCTCAACTCGGCATAGCGGAATAACCTGCGAAACATCGCCCGTGTCGTCGGAACTTCCTCCCTGGCTGGTGATCTCCTCTTGGAATGGTTTAACCTTCTCGAACTTCGAGAGGTCGAGAGGCGGAAGTTTGGCGTTGCGATTCAACTCTTCGAGGTAGGCCTTCTCCTCATCGGTGAGTTTTACTCCGCCCACTTTCTCGAGGTTGCGCTGTGCCATACGACCGAGGTGGGTGTTGCATAGCATCGAATACGAACCTGCCACAAAACTATATTTAACAGTTGTTCCGGTACCCATAGCAGCACCTTTGGCTGCTGCTATAGTGCGCTCTAAGATGTCTTTTGCAACTTTAGGGTCTTGGTGACGAAGGTAGTAATAGACCTGAGCCTTGTCAGGTACGATGTTTGGAGCCTCTCCACCGTTGGTGATTACGTAGTGAATTCTGCTATTCTGGTGGAAGTGCTCGCGGTTTATGTTCATCATCAGGTTGAATACCTCTACACCATCGAGTGCCGAGCGACCAAGGTGTGGAGCACCTCCTGCGTGCGACGTAATGCCCTCGAAGTCGAAGATTATGCCAATTTTTGTCGACCACGTATCACGGAGGATCTGGTTGTGTGACATAGGGTGGTACGAGATGGCGCAATCTACATCGTTGAAGAGACCTTCGCGTACCATATAGGTCTTTCCACCGCCGCCCTCTTCGGCAGGGCAGCCATAGAGTCGGATTGTTCCCTTGTGACCTTGTGCGAGCCATTTCGATATTCCCACTGCTGCCGACACGGCCGTTGTGCCTATGAGGTTGTGTCCGCAGCCGTGTCCGTAACCACCCTCCACGCGCGGGCTATTGCAAGTGGTTGTGTCTTGCGAAAGTCCAGGAAGAGCGTCGTACTCGGCAAGTACAGCCAAGACTGGTTCACCCTCGCCGAAAGTTGCCACAAAGGCAGTTGGTAGATTGGCTACTCCTCGCTCGACCTTGAAACCGTTCTCCTCGAGGTGTTTGATGATGAGTTCGCTGCTCTTGTACTCCACATAACCAGGCTCTGCCAATTCGTGAAGCTCTTTTTGCATCTTGTCGTAGGTCTCGAATTGGGCGTCAAACCAACCCACGCCTACGTTCGATGCTAACATTGCCGAAGCTACTAGTGCTTTAATCATATTCGAATAAAATTTATATGCTATTACAAAGGTAGTGCATTCTTTTCAAACGAACAAAACCAAGGGCTTGAAAATGACAGAAAAAGTAGATGCGAAATGGCGGT
>JAZLDJ010000053.1:0-47308 GCA_045614685.1 Alistipes sp.
AAGAATGCGGTGCGAACCTTCTGGTCTGCAACCTCCTCAATCTTGTAACACTTCAATCCAAGTGCGCCCTCCCAATAAGGAATCGCCTCATCAAGGCTCTTAACTGCGATGCCGAGATGCTCAATGTGAGATACTTTCATAGTTTTGTTGTTTTATTTGGTTAAAAAAATAATTGTTTGTGTTCTATTCAATCTGTTGCGCTTCGTACGCGCATATGCACATAAACTCCACAAAGGTACTATTTTCAAAGAAAATAAACAACTAATTCGATAAAAATTTCTTCGTTAGCGAATTATACACCAAAACCATCGTACTCTTGCGATTTTTTTGTATATTTGTAGTTGATTCTTTTGTTCGAGACAGATTTATGAGGCGATTAGTAGGCATAGCACTTATGGCAATTATGCTGCTTTCGGCAACGAATGCAGAGGCAAAGGTTGCACCCGAGGAGCGAGTGCGACTTGCCGACCCATTCATACTTTTGCACGATGACATCTACTACGCCTATGGCACGCACCACCGCCATGGCATAGAGTTCTACACCTCGACAAACCTCAAGGAGTGGAAGTACGGAGGCTTAGCACTCCACAAGCGCGACTCCTATGGCGAGAAGTGGTTTTGGGCACCCGAGGTGCACCTCGCCAATGGCAAGTTCTACATGTACTATACCGCTCAGGAACGCATTTGCATAGCCGTAGCCGACTCACCCAAAGGGCCATTCAAGCAGATTGAGAAAGCGCCGATGTTACCCAATCAGCACACCATCGACAACACCATATTCATAGACGACGATGGCAAGGCCTATCTCTTCTATGTGCTCATCAAGCGAGGTTTTCACATCAAGATGGCGGAGCTTGAGAGCGACCTTACAACCATAAAAAAGGGTAAGCACACGACCTGTATCGAGCCTACGCAGAAGTGGGAGCGCCTATCGAAAAATCCCGTAAACGAAGGTCCGAGCATCATCAAGCACAAGGGGCGCTACATTATGTTCTACTCGGGCAATGGCTACACCAATCCGCACTATGGCATTGGCTACGCGACAGCCACCAACATACGAGGTCCTTGGAAAAAGGGTAAAGAGAATCCAATTCTTCAACTTCCAGGCGACTTGGTAGGCACAGGACACGGCGCGCCTTTCTACGACAAGAACGGAAAATTGCACTACGTTTTCCACGCACACCACTCGTCGGAGAGAGTTCATCCGCGATTTATGTGTATTTCGCGCATGTCAATCAAGCGCTCGGGTAAAGGACTTCGCCCCGTTATCAACAGCAACTACAACATACCTAAAGTAACAAAATAACCCACAACTATGAAACGAACACTTCTGTCATCCATCCTGCTTGTTATGCTCTTTTCGGCATCGGCCGAATCGAAGCGTCACGCCAAGGCTCGTGCCGAGGTACTCTCGCGCGGAGAGGGCTACTACAAGGAGGTGTTTATGGATAGTGGCGTAGCACTCACCTCGCGACGTCACATTCCGGCTACGCAACTCCTCGGCATCGAGATGGACTACTTTGCATCGGCCAACACAAAGGATCTCACCAAGGCCGACACCCTACAGCAGGCAAAGATATTCTGTGGCAACAAATACGACACCAACGGCCGTCTACTCTACCCCGACGGAGCACCACGCTACCGAATGATATATGTAAATGGCGGAAAGTCGGGAGCACACGCACGCTCGATGGACGAGGAGGGTCGCCAGCGAATCAAAGAGTATATCGCCGCAGGTGGCTCGTATGTAGGCACTTGCGCCGGTGCGTATATCGCCTCGTCAGGTTCATACCGTAGCACAGGCCCTAAGTTCAGCGACGTCTATTGGGGCGTTTGGCCAGGATGGGCACAGAGCACTCGACTCATGAAGAGCAGCACCGACATGGACATCCCACGAAAGAGTCCACTACTGCGTTACTTCGACTTTGGCGGTGATAGAAAGGTGGCTAATGTTCGTCACAACGGAGGTTGCAACGCATTCGAATCCAAGAACGAGAAGTTGCCAAAGGGCACCGAGCCGTTGGCACACTACATCTTCAACAATACCCAGCGTGTGAAAATCGACGGCAAAATCAGCGTATGGGCATACAAGGCTAACGAGGAGAGTGGACGCGTGATTATGTGCGGCTCGCACCCCGAGGGTGTAGCAAGTGGCGAGCGTTTGGAGTTTATGGCCTCGATGATGCTCTATGCAATGGATGGCAACCCGACACCAAAGGTGAAGGGCACACTCCAAAATGGCGAGGTACGCGAGATGAACAAGCGCACAGAGGATAACGACCCAGCCTACACACGCATCGGCGACCGCCAATACCACCACTTCCGCCTCGACGTGCCGCGCAAGTGCAAGAAGATGATTATCACACTCGAGGGCTACAAAGGCACTCGCGCTCTAGACCTTACACTCTGCCTCAAGCGTGGCGAATTGGCATTCCACAACAACACCCTCACCAAGTCGACAGGGCCATACTGCAAGGAGCAGATTGTGGTCGAGAATCCTAAGGCTGGAGAGTGGTTTGCCTCGGTATTCTGCGAAAGCACACCTATAACCACAGTCACCAAGTTTGGCACCCACTATCGTGGACGCCTCTCGGTGTTGAACGGTGTACCATACAAGATTAGCGTAAAGTATGAGTAGATTTTATTATCATATTGCTGTGATGCTCTGCGCACTACTCTCATTGACGAGTACCAAGGCGCAGACCATAGCCCTCGGCGAGCGCACACCTCGCATTAAGCAGGCGAAGTGGATAGATGGCGCTATTCCGTCCGAGAAGGAGTTTACATACATCGAGTTCATCCACTCGGCAAGCATCTCGTGCCGCCAGTCTACCGAGCATATGTACAAGATTATCAGCGAGTTCGATAACATTTCGTTTGTACTCATCTCGCATCAGAAACTCTCCGATATCGACTCGTGGGTGCTCAAATACATAGACGCCAAGTCGGGCGTGATTATCGAAGATAGCGCCATCCGCAGCTCGTTTGGCGTAAATTATGCCCCCTATGCCGTAATCGTAGATAGCAAGCATCGAGCATTGTGGTTCGGAAACCCTCAACTTCTCACTCGCGACACGATTGAGAAGTTAACGGAAAGCGGAACCGACGCCAAACCGAGAGCAAAGGCTGTTTACAGACTATGCCGAGGTGCGAAGGAGGAAAAGCCTGCGAAGCAGGATTAAAACGGAAAACTAATTTTGCATTCTGAATTTTGAATTTTACACAATATGGCTTTTACAAAGATTGACCATTACGAAAGCGGTGAGTACCGCGACACTCATCACGACAGCGCACTATCGGTTGCCGATGGCGTTGCCGACCAGCCAACCGTAAACCCCTACTTCGTAAAGAAGCGCCGTCGCCGTCTCACGACCGACGAGTTTGTGGAGGGTATCTTGGCGGGTAATATCACCATTCTCTCGCAAGCTATCACGCTGATTGAGAGCAACAATCCCGACCACTACGCACAGGCGCAAGAGATTATCGAGCGCTGCTTGCCATATGCTGGCAAATCGGTACGTATAGGCATTACGGGTGTGCCAGGTGCAGGTAAATCCACCTGGATTGAGGCCGTAGGAAATATGGTCACTTCTATGCACCACAAGTTGGCCGTGCTGGCCATAGACCCATCGTCTGAGCGCAGTGGCGGCTCGATTCTCGGCGATAAAACCCGTATGGAGGCCATCTGCCACAACCCCGACATCTTTATCCGCCCTTCGCCTTCGGCCGGTTCACTCGGTGGCGTAGCTCGCAAGACTCGCGAGACCGTGGTTTTGTGCGAGGCAGCTGGCTTCGACGTTATCTTCATCGAGACCGTAGGTGTAGGTCAGTCCGAGACCGCAGTGCACTCGATGGTGCATATGTTCCTCTTGTTGCAGATTTCGGGCGCAGGCGACGAGTTGCAGGGCATCAAGCGAGGCATTATGGAGATGGCCGATTTGATGGTTATCACCAAAGCCGATGGCGAGAATAAGGTCAAGGCGGAGGTTGCACGCCGTCAATTCCAGAATGCGCTTCACCTCTTCCCTACCCCAGCAAGCGATTGGAAGGCAAAGGTCTACACCTGCTCGTCGCTCGAAGGTATCGGCTTGGAGGAGATTTGGAAGGGCGTAGAGGAGTATGTCGAGCATATCAAGGCAAACGGCTACTTCCAGCACCACCGCAACGAGCAGAACAAGTATTGGATGTACGAGAGCATCAACGAGGCACTCAAGAGCCACTTCTACCTCAACCCAGAGATTGAGGGTCGTCTGGCCGAGGTCGAGGAAAGAGTTTTAAGTGCAAAGCTAAGCTCGTTTATAGCAGCAAAAGAGCTGCTCGACATCTACTTTAAGAAATAGATATCAAATTGACCCTTGATAATTGATAATTAACAATTAAGGTATGTTGAAGATTGTTGTATTGACAGGTGCTGGCATTTCGGCTGACAGCGGCATTCCGACCTATCGCAGTAGCGACGGATTGTGGGCAAATTACAAGATTGAGGAGGTGTGTACCCCCGAGGCGCTGGCACGTGATAGAGAGAAGGTGATCAACTTCTACAATATGCGCCGCAGCGAGATGGCGGGTAAGCAACCGAATGCAGGACACAAGGCATTGGCCGAGCTGGAGCAATATTTTGATGTAGAGATTGTTACGCAGAATATCGACAATCTGCACGAGCAGGCTGGCTCTACCAAAATCACCCACTTGCACGGCGAATTGACAAAGTTGCGCAACGACACTAGCGACTACATTGTGGATATAGGCTTGCGCAATCAGACGCTCGACGAGACGGCACCCGATGGCTCGTTGTTGCGACCACACATTGTCTTCTTTGGCGAGGCTGTGCCTATGTTCGACAAGGCAAGAGATATTGTCAAGGAGGCCGATATGTTAATTATCGTGGGCACCTCGTTGGCGGTCTACCCTGCTGCTTCGTTGGTGGGCTGGGTTAAGAATAACGACGTGCCGATTTACGTTGTAGACCCTTCGGTGCCGAAGATTCCGTTCCTCCCGAACAAAATCTACCACAAGAAGGAGCGCGCCGCAATCGGTCTTCCTAAGCTTGTCGCAGAACTGAAAGAGTTTGCAGAAATCCGCAAACTATAGCCATTAGCTGTTAGCCATTGGCTTTTTATAATAATCGCCTCACAGTTTATTCTGCGAGGCGATTCGTTCTAAATATTAGTTTTTTTTACTAAATAAAGACTTATTTTTTATCAATTCGATCGTTCTCAGCACTTCTTATTGCACATTTGTAAATAGTATAGAATTTATTTGGTGCGTAAGTCTTATCAATTTTCAAATCTTTATACCAAGTTTTATTCCTACCATTACAATCTTTACTAAAATCTGTAACATAGCACCAAAGCTCATAAATATTTGTCAGCTGGCTGATATAGAAGGTGTTGACCACAGGTACCTCTTTCCCGTCTATATTGAATACCAGTCTATTTTCAAACGCCCTAGGAGATTCAGATGCACTTACAAAATCCCAATTAACTCCCTCCTTTTCTTTTTGTTGCTCATCCAAGTTGGTAGAGAAACCAGGATCACGAACAAAACCGCATGCTCTGTACGAAACTCCCATAACATGGAATTCCGAAAAATGCTTTGAGCTACGAGCTGGAATACATACAACTTTCGGCTCTGGAGTTTCTACTGCATATGCAGACTGAGAGCTACGCGACATAGTTCCTGCAACCATTTTCGATGCACCATAACCAGTTGTCACAGCACCAGAATAAGCCACATTAGAGCC
This sequence comes from Alistipes sp., assembly GCA_045614685.1. Classification (GTDB taxonomy): domain Bacteria; phylum Bacteroidota; class Bacteroidia; order Bacteroidales; family Rikenellaceae; genus Alistipes. Next base: position 5,744 of record JAZLDJ010000053.1, read on the forward strand.
GGGTGCATTAATCATTGATGTTGAAAGGCTATTCAACTGTCCAGACAACTGAGCATTCGCACTAGCACCTACACCAGCTGTTGTTGCAACTGATGAAGAAGATGCGTAACTATCAACATAGGTTCTACCTTTATAATAATCTTTCGCCGTACCGTTTATCACAAAATGGCATTTATCCATCAACAAATATATATCTTTATCCGATTTATTAGTAATAGTAAATGCCATTTCCCCTCCTTCACTCCAAAAGTTGTAAGCAATGGTAAAGTCAGAATGAGTGTATTCGTATCCTTTATCGCAAAATTTCACATTGTCTGAGGTAAGCGTTCCTACTTGACGAAAAGTATAAACAGTAGGCGCGCAAGATTGCAAACAGAACATTGTCAAAGCAAAATAAAATAATCTTTTCATAATCTCAATTTTTAAATTTAAAAACTTGTTTGAATCAGTGTCCGCATAAAGATTAGTCGATTAGGATAGAGTAAAAAAAAGAGTGCAGACCTTTGCCTTGATTTGCTCCTTAGGTATCGCCAAACACCCTGCAGTCAAACAAGTAAAGCCCGCACCTTACGATGCGAGCATCAACTTTTATTCCCGACTGCTTATAAAATTGGCGATTTTAAGGAAACAAGAATACAAGCTAACGCTTTTTATCTCTATATGTCCTTTTATATGCTATTTAACCATAGGCAAAAAACTTTTTTTTTCGTTTAACAACACTACAAATTTAGAAATTTATTTTTTAACAAGCAAAAATTCCTTTAATTCTCAACTTTCAACTCTCAACTCAAAAAAAGTTTTCCGCTTTCCGTTTTCAGTTTTCCGTTTAGTTTGCTATCTTTGTGCAAACAAAAGATACAAAACTATGAAGTACGCAATTATTTCGACCGAGAAGGGCGATATGAAGGTGGAGCTCTACGAGAAGGAGACACCGATTACAGTTGAGAATTTTGTTAAGTTGGCCGAGTCGCGTTTCTACGACGGACTATGCTTCCACCGAGTTATTCCTGAGTTTGTAATTCAGGGTGGTTGTCCTATCGGCAACGGCGCAGGTGGTCCGGGTTGGACAATCAAGTGCGAAACAGATGCAGAGCGTCAGTACCACGACCGTGGCGTGCTCTCGATGGCTCATCGCGGCAAGGATACGGGTGGCTCGCAGTTCTTTATCTGCCACAACCGTCGCAACACCCAGCACCTCGACGGCGTTCACACCTGCTTCGGCAAAGTTGTGGAGGGCGAGGATGTAATCGACGATATCCGCCCAGGCGATTTGATCTTCTCGGTATCAATTGTCGAGGAGTAACGAGACACCTCACAACAATAAAGGCTGACCAACGGGTCAGCCTTTACTATTATTTTACATTCTGTAGTTCTACCAATTTTGCATAGACGCCGCCCTTGGCGATAAGTTCGTCGTGCTTGCCTTGCTCTACGATGCGACCATCGTCGATTACGAAGATGCGGTCGGCATTCATAATGGTAGAGAGGCGGTGAGCAATAACTACCGAGGTACGGCCCTTAAGCAACTTGGTAAGAGCGTCTTGCACGAGTTTCTCGCTCTCGGTATCGAGTGCCGAAGTTGCCTCGTCGAGGATAAGAATCTCTGGATTCTTGAGCACCGCACGCGCAATACTCAAGCGCTGACGCTGACCACCCGAAAGTTTTGCTCCACGGTCGCCAATATTGGTCTCGTAACCCTCGGGACTCTCCATAATAAAGTTATGGGCATTAGCCACCTTGCAGGCCTCAACAATCTCCTCATCGGTAGCATTGCGGTTACCGAGTGCGATATTGCTCTTGATTGTATCGTTAAAGAGTACTGTCTCCTGCGACACGAGGCTCATAGCGCTTCGCAACGAATCTTGCTTATAGTCGCGGATAGATACTCCATCGAAGAGGATATCTCCGCTATCGGTATCGTAGAAACGCTCGAGCAACTCGCTCAAGGTGGACTTACCTCCACCCGAAGGACCAACCAACGCTACGGTCTCGCCCTTGCGAACCTCGAACGATACACCGTGGATAATCTCGCGAGTATCGTCGTACGAGAAGTGAACATCGCGGAACTCAATCTTATCCTTGAGGCCCTCGAACTCCTTAGCGTTTGGAGCATCCTTAATCTCGTTCTCTGCGTCGATTACAGCAAATAGACGCTCACCGGCTGCAACACCCTGGTTAATGCTCGAGAACTGGTCGATAAAGGCACGCACTGGACGTGTAATCTGCGAGAAGGCTGCGATAAATGCAATGAAGCCCGCTGGCGACAACTCGCCACTTACAACGAGTGAACCACCAAATACCAAGATAATTGCCACAGCCGTAATACCAAGGAACTCGCTCATGGGCGAAGCCAAAAGCTGACGGCGAGCCATCCAAAGCAAGATATCGGAGATGCTTTGATTCAAGGTGTGGAACTTATCCTTGATATACTCGGTTGCGGTGTAGGTCTTTACAATCTTAATACCACCGAGCGACTCGTCGAGCACACTCGCCATATCACCCGCGCGCTGCATACTCTTGCTTGCAGGGTAGCGCAACCTCTTGACAATGCTGCCGATAATAAAGCCTACCAACGGCAAGAATAACACCGCAAAGAGCGACAACTGCCACGAGACACTTAACATCAATACGAGGTATCCAATAATCAACAACGGCTCACGGAAGAGCACCTGCAAAGTGTTGGTCACACAATACTGAACAGCACCAACGTCTGATGTGATACGCGACATAATATCACCCTTGCGCTGACCGCTAAAGTAGCCCACATCCTTGCCGATAACGCTATCGAACATAGCATTACGCACACGCTGCACCGTAATAACACGCATCTTCTCGACCGTATACGCACCCAAGAAACGGAATAGGTTAGAAAAGAGGTTCATAAAGATAAGAACCACTCCCAACAGTGCCATCACCTTGCCTATGTTCCAATCCTCGGGACCATTGGCATTGAAGATATGGGTGTAGGCATAACGCAACCACAACTGCAACTTCTCGCCCGAGAACGAAAACTCAGGCATTTCGTATACTGGTGCAAACTGAAATCCCTTGTCGAACATAGTATTCAAGATAGGGATAATCATAGTATAGTTCAGGGTGTTGAACACGGCGTGCAATGCGGCAAAGATGAAATATGGTATAGCATAATTCCTGATTGGCCTTGCAAAGCCGAGCAATCGCATATAAATTTTAAGCATAATCTATAAGTTTTCTCTTTTAAACTAAACCCTCTTCGTGGTACTCATTCACCGATTTGATATAGTGGGCAATGGTCTCGTCCATCGACACGAACGACTTTCCACCCGCTGCATTCTTATGGCCTCCGCCATTGAAGTAGCGACGAGCGAAGGTGTCGACATCTACATCGCCTCGTGAACGGAGCGACACACGAATAAAGCCCTGCTGAGCAGTAAACATAGCCGACATCTTCATCTTCTTTATCGAAAGCGGATAATTCACAAAGCCCTCGTTATCGCCCTGCTGGAACCAGTAGCGGCGCATCTCCTCCTCGGTGAGCGACATATAGGCAACCTTGCCACCTAGCAAGGTCTTCATCTTGCGATTGATGGTGTAACCAAACAACTTTGCGCGACCCTCGGTAAAGGAGTTGTAGACGTTGTTGTAGATTTGCGGAATATCTATGCCCGTAGCCGACAATGCAGCAACGGCCTGAAACAACTCGGGCGAGAGGTTCGAGAAGGCGAAGTTGCCTGTATCGGTCATAATGCCGACATATAGTTGTGTTGCAATGGTCTGATTGACTGCCTCTGCGCCATAGAGTGCCACGATGATTGTGTACATCAAGAAGGCCGTACTCGAAGACTCTGGGTACGAGAAGACGATATCGAAGCAATCAGCCGGAAAGAGGTGGTGATCGATAAGCACTCGCTTGGCCGTGGTATTTGTAGCCACCGAAGCACCCAACTCGTCGGCGCGAGTGAGCGAGTTCATATCTGCACACACGATAACCTCAGCCTCGGCAATAGCCTTGTCAGCAAGATGTTCGTTGTTGTTGCGATAGATAATTATGTCATCCGATTTTGGAATCCAACGCAGATAATAGGGATAATTGTTTGGCAAAAGGCAGGTCACGCTGTGGCCACGCGCAATCAAGACCTCGGCCAATGCCAACGATGAGCCAATAGCGTCGCCATCAGGATTTGTGTGGCCTACGACAACGATTTTTTTAGGCTCGGCGAGGAGATTTCGGAGTTCCTCAACTCTCTCTTTATTGATATTCATCGTGGCAAAGATAGTAAAACTCTACGACTTTTAATTAAAAATTAAAAATTAAAAGTTAAAAATTGGGAAATACCCAACATCTAAAACCCCAAAATCGGCTATTATCTATGGTGCTGATAATACTTACAAAACGTGGCTATTCCACACTCATCGCACTTCGGCTTACGGGCAAGGCAGGTGTAACGTCCGTGCAAAATAAGCCAATGATGAGCCTTTGGAAGAAGGTGCGAAGGGATATATTTTTCGAGCTGAAGCTCGGTTGCACGAGGAGTCTTGGCACCGACCGAAAGACCGATACGTGCAGATACTCTAAATACGTGAGTATCAACGGGCATAACCTCCTTATTCCAGATGACTGCACCCATAACATTTGCCGTCTTACGACCTACGCCTGGCAGGCGCATCATCTGCTCGATATCGCTCGGCACTTCGCCCCCAAACTCACTAACGAGCATACGCGCCATACCCGCCAAATTCTTTGCCTTGTTGTTCGGATAGGAGATGCTGCGGATATATTCATAAATCTCTTCGGGCGTAGCCTTTGCCATATCGTGGGGCGTAGGATAGGCCTTGAAAAGAGCGGGCGTGGTGAGATTCACGCGCTTGTCAGTACACTGCGCCGAGAGAATCACCGCCACCAAAAGTTGGTAGGGATTCTCGAAGTTGAGTTCGCTCTCCGCGACAGGCATAGCCTTCTCGAAGTAGTCGATTACCGCCTTATATCTATCTTCTCTTCTCATAATCATTTCGCTTTTCGGAACAGTCTCTTTGCAAAAAGTACATACGGTACAGGGCTTAAAATCTGCATTGGTCGAGCCTTGATTTCGCTCCACCAACGCTTCACAAAGTCACCCACCGAACCGATGTGCGAGTAGACCCAAAGTGCTGTATTCATTCGCTCTCGCAAAAGGTGTTTGCGCTGGCAAGAGGAGTTGTAACGCTCATCAAACCAAAGTTTTATATTCGACGATGAGTCACAGAAGGCAAGCCGTTTTGCAAGGCTTGTGCTATGGCTGACACTATCAGGAAAAACTCGATGCACTGCCGTTGCTCGCTCGATATATACCACCTCCGAATGGGCCGCTACATAGAGCCACATCGGCAAATCCTCGGTCAGCCACTCGGGGCGATTCTCGGGTTTTTCGATGGCGTAATAGTCAAGCATCAACTCTCGACGCGCTAGCGTAGTGCAGTTCTCCACACACCAGTCGTGCAACAAAGCGTCGAGCGTTGTATGACCCGCACTCACCGGAAAACGACCTACCAACACAGCATTTTCATCTCTGCGCTCGGCAAGTGTATAGCACAAACCAACCTTCGGATTTGACTCCATGAGCGTCACCTGCTCGGCCAAACGAGTGGGGTCGCACCAATAGTCGTCACCATCGCAGAAGGCGATATATTTACCCCTTGCTGCCTCCACACATCGGCGATAGTTTGCACGCCAGCCGACATTCTCGGTCGAGGCTATAAGGGTTATCTTATCGGGATATTTTTCGGCATACTCTCGGCAGACCAACAACGTTCCGTCCGTGCTACAATCCTCTCCGAGGATTATCTCCACGCCAAAGTCGCACCGCTGCGCCAAAATCGCATCGAGCGCACAAGCCAAGTAGGGCCCGTGGTTGTAGGTAGTAACGACAACGGAGACAAGTGGAGTCATAGTGCTATAATTTTGTCAATTTAGCGAGCTTCGAGAGCAGAGTCTTCTCCTCGCCCGAAGCGAAGCGAACAACGAGTTTATGGTCGGTAGCGAGCGGCTCAATCTTCACAATTTCGCCTCTACCGAAACGAGGATGCTCGACACGCTCACCCACAGCATAGGCACACGCCTCCGAGGTCGTCTGACCTACGGTCGATGTCGTCACACGACGCATTCCCGTAACATCTCTTTGTGTAGTTGAGAGTTGAGAGTTGAGAGTTGAGAGTTTTTCTGTTCTATTCTCGCTCTTCGGTTTTTGCTGGAAGCGGACATCGAAGCGACGACGCAGAGCATCGAGAGCACTCTCGTCCTTACCTCCGCCAACAACCTTAACGGCTCCACCCTGCTCGCCACGAGGCTTGCGCTGCACAAGGTCGAAGTCGCACTCCACATACTGCTCGTCTATCTCGGTAAGGAAGCGGCTCGGCTTCGAGAACTCCATATTTCCCCACTTAAAGCGCATATCTACGCACGAAAGTGTCGCCAACGACTTTGCGCGCGTGAGGGCCACATAGAACAATCTTCGTTCCTCCTCGATACCCTCTACGGTCTCGAGAGCACGCAGCGATGGGAAGAGATTCTCCTCGCAGCCAACAACATAGACATATTCGTACTCCAAGCCTTTGGCCGAGTGTACGGTCATCAGGGTAACATTATCTTGCTCCTCTTCACCCTCCTTCTTGTCCATATCGGTGATTAGCATCAGACTCTGCAACCACTCCTCGATTGTGGCAACATCGCCCTCCTCGCGCTCGCCATTACGAATCTCGGCCTCGACCTGCTCGTTGAACATCTGCAACGAGTTGAGCAACTCCTCCAAGTTGTCGACTGCCGACTGCGCCTCGGGGGTATTCTGCTGGCGATAGAATGGCAACAAGCCACTTCGCACGGCAACCTCCATACCGAAGTCGTACAACTCCGTCTGCGCTCGTCTCAGCGACAAATCGTTAATGAGAGCGACAAACTCGGCCACCTTGCGCACGATAGCCTTCTCCACAGCATCAGCAGGTGGTTGCGACACCATCGTGTCGACAGCCTCCCACATCGAGGTCTGACGTTGCTGCGCTATGGCCTCGATACGCGAGATGGTGGTATCGCCAATACCTCGCGCCGGAGTGTTTATAATACGTTTGAAGGCCTCGTCATCACGCGGATTTATGATAAGGCGGATATACGAGAGCATATCCTTCACCTCCTTATGGTCGTAGAACGAACTACCCTTGTACACGCGATAAGGTATGCCTCGCTGGCGCAACGAATGCTCCAACGCCTGCGACTGATTGTTCGTGCGATAGAGAATCGCCACATCGTTCCACTTCACGCCACTCTCGCGCACACGGTCACGCAAATCGCACACTATTAGGTCGGCCTCCTCGCGGTCGGTATAGGCCTTGAAGATGCGAATCTTCTCGCCACTTGCTCCCTCCGAGAAGCAGCGCTTCTTGAGCTTCTTCGAGTTGTGCTCGATAACCGAATTGGCAGCATCGACAATGGTCTGCGTCGAGCGGTAGTTCTGCTCGAGCTTGAAGACCTGCGCTGCAGGATAGTCGCGCTGGAAGGAGAGGATATTCTCGATTTTAGCACCACGGAACGAGTAGATACTCTGCGCATCGTCGCCCACTACGCAGATGCGCGAGTGATGCTGTGCCAAGCGGCGCACGATGATATATTGGGCATTGTTGGTATCCTGATACTCATCGACCAGAATATATTGGAAACGCTCTTGATACCTCGCCAGCACCTCGGGATGGTCACGAAAGAGGAAGTTGGTCTGCAAGAGCAAATCGTCGAAATCCATCGAGCCATTCGCCTTGCAACGACGGCAATATTCAACGTATATATTTCCGAACTCGGGTATCTGCGCACGACGATCCTCGGTTGCAAATATCGAATTTTGGAGATATGCTCCAGGGGTTATAAGATTATTCTTTGCCATCGAGATACGCGAAGCTATGGCATTGGGCTTATACTTCTCGTCGGGAAGATGCAGATCCTTGATTATGGTCTTTACAAGGTTTTTCGCATCGTTCGAGTCGTAGATGGTGTACTCCTTCGGATAGCCCAACACATCGGCATTTTCGCGCAAGATTCGCGAAAAGACCGAGTGGAATGTTCCCATACAGATATATCGGCTCTGCGGACCTACCATCTTCTCGATACGCTCGCGCATCTCGCTGGCCGCCTTGTTGGTAAAGGTCAATGCCAGAATCGAATGAGCGGGCACTCCTTGTGCCAACATATAGGCGATACGGGTGGTCAGCACTCGAGTTTTGCCCGAGCCTGCACCCGCAATAATAAGCGATGGTGATTGATAAGCCTCAACCGCAGCTCGTTGTGCGGGATTCAGTCCACGTAAAATATCTTCGTTCGTCATAGTGGCTACAAAGATAGAGAACAAATTGATATTTGACAATTGATATTTGATAATTTATTTGCTATATTTTTCGACTCTTTTTTCTATCTTTGTCCTAATTAAATACAACAAAGAATGAAGAACAAGATATATATATTGGTCTTGACAATGGCAACTTTGGTTTTGCCGACACTTGCAAGTGCGCAGATCTACGCCAAGCTCAATGCCCTCTATGCTGTGGCAGGCGTGATAAATCCGCAACTCGAATTTGTGGTCGGCCCGCACTCGTCGGTATCTATCGACCCTATGTTTTCGCCACACAAGACAATCAGATGGGGCGACCGCAACGACATCCACGCACGATTCGGAATATTCCAAACCGAGTACCGTTTCTACATCAAGCGCGAGGCACGAGGCTTCTATGTGAGTGCCAACGCGGGTATGCACGCCTTCGATATGACTCGCCCGTTCTTCTTTCAGGGCGACAAACTCATCCAGTTCGAACCGGGCTATGGTCGAGGCTGGGGTATGATGGTAGGTTTGGGCATAGGTTACTCGCACACCTTCAAGGAGCGATGGGTGGTGGACGCCTTCTTCGCCTTCGACCGTATGTGGAGTCGCTACAACGACTACCTCGAAAATGGCGAAATCAACCTCTTCCCGATGCACCAGAAAGAGCCTAAATTCCCCGACCCCTACAACGGCTCGGCCGAGTGGCTACCATCGAAGATTGGCGTCTCGATAGGTTACAAAATTTTCGACCCGTCGCTCAAGGGCAAATCAGCCAAGCAACGCAAGATAGAGAGATTACTGAGCGAATAAAAACAACTGCTGTCCGAGTAATCGAACAGCAGTTTTTCTTGCAATAGAATAATGGCGACTTTTCAGCCGCCATTATTTCTTTTTATAAAATTGCATAATAAGTGGGTTTTCAAGGCTTGCGAAGTTTTGCAAAGCGGAGCATACTTGGCGTATGTGAGCATTTGCAAAACAAGCGTAACGCAGAAAACACCTTATTAGGCTGTTTTATGCTACGTAGTAGTGCGAAGCAAGCTCTATGAACGAAGCCACCTGCTCGTCGATCCAAGCCTGATCGCGACCGAGCTCCTCAGCCAAGATCTGAGCTACACGTGGAGCAGCCTTCTGAGCCTCGCGAGCATCAACGAAGAGGAGGCGAACACGGCGTGCCAACACGTCATCAACAGTGAGAGCCATCTCGTGACGGATTGCCCAAAGAACCTCGGCTACAGTGTAGTCGTACTTCTCCGAAAGCTTCTCGCCAAGTGCAGGGTTCTGCTTAATCATATCGAGGATTGCTGGCTCGTCAGCACCATAAACGTACATGTGGTCTGCCAAGTTTGGATTTGGACGCCAGCCGTGAACCTTCAGCTTCTTGGTTACGCACTTACGCTTCTCAACCTTGCCCAACTTGATAGCCTTATCTACGGTATCCTCGGCCATCTTACGGTACGAAGTCCACTTACCACCAGTGATGGTGATCAAATCGTTATCCGAAACGATAACCTTGTGCGAACGCGAAACCTCCTTCGACTTCTTACCCTCCTTCTTAGGCGCTGCGAGTGGACGCTGACCTGCAAATACCGAAACGATGTCGGCGCGAGTTGGAGCAGGAGTCATATAGTGGCTTGCAGTCTCGAGGATAAAGTCGATCTCCTCATCGAGTGGACGTGGCTCGCTCTCAGCTGTAGGACGCTGGATGTCGGTAGTACCAACAACCACCTTGTCGTGCCAAGGCACTGCGAACAATACGCGGCCATCCGAAGTCTTTGGAACCATGATAGCATAATCGCTCTGCAAGAACTTCATATCGAGAACGATGTGAACACCCTGCGAAGGAACTACGGTCTTAGCCTCACCTGGCTTATCCATCTGAAGCACCTCATCAACGAAGCAACCTGCAGCGTTAATAACGGCCTTAGCCTTTACGGTGTACTCCTTGCCCGAGAGAAGGTCCTTAGCAACAACGCCACAAACCTTACCAGCCTCGTCGTGCAAAACGGTAACAACCTCGGTACGGTTAGCAACAACACCACCCTGCTCTACGCAAGTCTGTGCGAGGTTGCAAGCCATACGAGCATCGTCGAACTGACCATCGTGGTAAACCACACCACCCTTCAAGCCCTCAGCAACCGAGGTTGGGAGATACTTGCGAAGAGTCTTAGCTGTGATAAAACGCGAACGGCCATAGCCAAAACCGAACGAGAGAATATCGTAAAAAGTCAAACCACAGAAGTAGAGGAAATTCTCCCAGTGGCTATAGTTCGAAATAACGAATGCCTGGTCCTTCACAAGGTGAGGAGCATTCTGCTTCATCAAACCGCGCTCGTGCAACGCCTCGCGCACCAAATCAACCTCCAACTTCTGGAGATAACGTACACCACCGTGAACAAGTTTTGTCGAACGGCTCGAAGTACACTTTGCGAAGTCCTCGCGCTCGAAAAGCGCTACACTGTAACCGCGCGATGCGGCATCGACAGCACAACCAAGACCGGTTGCACCACCACCTACAACAACGAAATCCCACACCTTATCGGTGTTCTCGAGTTGTTTGAGCAAGTTTTCTCTCTGCATTTCTGTGACTATTATTTTGTTATTGATATTTGACTCTTTGCTACTGGTGTTTGGACCCTCCACTACGTCGAGACGTGGACATACCAACCTTTAACCTCACAAAGTTACAAGGTTTCATCGAAAAAAGCAAAGAAAAAAGCAAAAGAGTGAAGATTTTTTCTCCACTCTTTTTAATAGTCATTAAAAAAGTCCGTTTTCGGAACTTTCGCAAGCCAAATTCAACGATTCTAGTCGTCGATTCCGATAAATCTTCCGTCGCTCGTAAACTTCAGGTCGAGGTCGTTCGAGAGCTCCACCTCAAAGCCATAACGCTTGCGCTCGATCTTCTCGATGGTGTACGAAGCGTAGTTCTTCTGCACATACTGCGCAACCTTGGCAGGAATCACTGTTGATGGAATTGCAGCACCGCGACTCTTCACGCTCTCCCATACGCCAGCACTATCGAACTCCACCTTTACGCCATTGTCGAGAACAACGGTGAAGTCGTTGTCCGAAACATCTCTGTCGTGGGTAGCCAACACCACCTTATTTTTTGCGAAATGAACTTTCAGATACTTCTGTGCAGGCACAGGTAACTTTTTTGCATCGATTGGAATATCATCCGCAACTGCTGTTGCTGTTATAGCTAGCGCGGCAATAGCCAACGCCGAAAATAGTAATTTTTTCATAATCTAAACTTTTATCATTAAGGTTCTCACAAATATAACGAATATTATTCAATTTTATTGCATAGCCATCCCAAAAAGTGCAATTCGCATACCAAGATTTTGTTAAAACAAATATTCCGACTATTTTTGAATAGATAATTTTCAAATAGAGAAGTTGGGTGCAAATAGAGTTTTATTCCGCACCTAAAGATAAAATGTTTTGGCCTAAAATTTGGATAAGTGAAAAATTCTATTTAATTTTGGTAACTGAAACTAAAGAATAGGAGGACAAACTATGGCACAACAAGAGAAAACACGCTACAGCGACGCCGAGTTGGCCGAGTTCAAGGAGTTGATTCTCAAGAAGCTCGAGCAAGCGCGTCACGACTACGAGGAGCTACGCTCCAGCATCAGTCGCGTAACAGGTAACGACACCGAGGATACATCGCCTACCTTCAAGGTATTGGAGGAGGGTGCAGCAACGCTCTCGAAGGAGGAGAGCGAGCGTTTGGCTGTACATCAGTCGAAGTTTATCCGCAATCTCGAATTAGCACTTGTGCGTATCGAACACAAGACTTACGGCATCTGCAAGACCACCGGAAAGCTCATTCCGCGTGAGCGTTTGTTGCGCGTCCCACACGCTACAGAGACCATCGAGGCGAAGGAATCGCGTAGATAGATTTGCCACGCCTCCTTTTTAGAGATACACCTTAAATACTTCATAAACGAAAGGAACTGACCCGCGATATGAGTCAGTTCCTTTTTTCGTGGTGCACACACCCGCTATTTCGTAATCGAGAAGTCGCTCGAATCCATAATCTTCGTCTCGGTATACTCGTTGCCGAAGCGGTCAGTAGCCACAACCTTGATCGTAGCGTTCTTATTCTTCAACGAGTAGCGATAGAGGTGATAGCAACCGCTATACGAGCCTGCACTGCTCGGATTGCGGCCCAAAGTACCAAGCAACAAGCCTGTAACATAGTAGTCGTGGCTCGAGACAACGCCATCGGCCGGACGACGTGGATTTGCCAAGCTTCCATCGCCTATAAGCGCACTCAACGAAGGCTGTCCATAGGCTATCTTTGTCATATTACCCGAATATACACCATCCTCGTAGACCTTGATAGTCCACTTTGCGTCGGCATTCCATACATTTGCCAGCAAGACATTCTCGTCAAAGTTGAAACCATAGTAACCCTTCACACCATAAGTATCGGTACCGGTTACGGCTGTGCCATAGGCCCGATTACCACGATAGAGTCGCATCTGGCACGACTTGGTGTTCATACCATTGCTATAGCCCATATAGTACCAATCTGTAAAGGTATTTCCCTCGCCAATAAATACCTGATAGCCATTTGGTGTACCATCGCCAGCAATCTTTGCAGCCCACCAGCATCCACACAAGGCACAAGTGTTGTGCTCGAATATCTTATGACCTGTGCCCTCGACACTATGCTCATAGTTGCGCATAATATGGCTATGGCCCGAGAATATGTGCGCCTCCTTGAACTGATCCATCAGCGCAAATACCTCCTGAACATAGTTACCCGTACGATTGAGCAGCTGAATATGAACACACAGCACCACAACCTTATCCTTTGGAACAAGGGCCAAATCCTGCTTGAGCCACTCATACTGCGAACGAAGGAACCCGCCCTGATACTTTGCAGCCGAGGTATTGACTGTGTAGACAATATCACGCATACCTACAATATGTACATCGCCACGGTTGAACGAGTAGTTCACAGGTCCGTACATATCCTCAAACTCGCGCTGCGCCTTGAGCTCGAAGGTCGAGTTGCGCTCGTCTGCATAGATAGGCTGTGAGGCATTATAGAAGGTATTGTCGTGGTTGCCCATAACCTGGAATATAGGCATACCTGCCTTATCGACGTGGAATCCGTCGCGCATATCGTCGCGGTATGCACCCGTATTGCTCGAGTCGCCATTCGAGATAATATCGCCCAAAGTGATGCCATAGCAAGGTATACCCTTAGCCTTGAGCTCGGCAGAGTGAGCCTTTAAGCCAGGCACAGCCTCCTTGTTGAAGCGGCTGAGCTTGCTCGAGCTCGACACCTGAGGGTCGCCAATAGCGAAGATTGCAAACTTCTTCTCCTTGCCGTCAGGAAGCGGAGTGAGGGTAAAATCGTACTGAGGAGTGTTGCTCGGATACTTCTTGAAGAAGTAAGGCTGGCCATACTCGTTAGTATCAACCTTATACTCCGATGGAATCGATATAAAGATATACCAACAATCCCTCGATACATCGAGCGAATAGTAGCCCTTATCGTCGGTAGCAACCACCGAGAAACCATCGCTCACCGCTACACCCTTAACCGGATTGCCGTTGGTATCCTTCACATAGCCAAAGACTGAAGGATAGCGAATCTCCAACTCATCGGTCTCCACCTCAAATGGAGAGAGCGACGCCGTAGTACCTGCTCGATAGACAATGCTCTTAAACTCACGAACTATGCCGGCCTTCAACACCTCGCCATTCCAGTACGAGGTCATCTTATCGCCATTGCCATCGAAGAACTCCACACGGCAATAGCCCACCTCAACAGCAGGCAAAGCTATGTAGAGCACACTCTCTTCGCTTGTCGAGAGTGCAAAATTCGCTGGCAACGAATAGGTCACAACATTCGAGCCGCCATTAGCCGTAAGCGAAGCCTTGTCGCAATCGACCGCAAACTCGCCGGCGATCTTAGCACCCGAGGTAGCCGTAACAACCACCTTCTTTAGGGTTACACCCGACTTCGACGCCTTGACTGGGAATCGCAACACGCCTGCAAGGTGCTTCATCACTATAGGCTCGTTGCTACCTTTTATATACGCACACATAGGCGCGCACGCGAAGGTGCCCTCGGCATAGTTCTGCTCTGCAGGAAACTCCACCACCGGATTCTCGGCTGTTGTAGTCGAGCAGTATGGATAGGTGACCTTGCAAGGATACGACAACGACGAGGCGAACGAGAACTGGGCCTTAGCCGGATCCTCACTCTTGATCTCTGCCGCAGCCGACTCCATACCGTTGGCCGCAATCTTGTCGCCATCGCTCCAATAGACCGGATAGGTCGAGCCAACCTTATCGCCCAGATGGGTACGGGTTGGTGCAATAGATATCGTAAGCGAGCGCAAATCGCCCACCTCGACATTGCTATCGGTGGTTGCATCGGTTTGGCAACCGACAAAAGTTAGTGAAAAGAGGGTTGTGAGAGCAAATAAAAATTTTCTCATCATATTTTAGGTTTAGTTGTTTTTCAATTTAACGACAGCGCTAACAGGACAGTGGTCCGAAGGGAAATACTCCTTGCCATTAACCTTGTATTTGTCTACCAACACATCGTGACGAAGCACCTCGTACTTAAGTTTCGAGCCTCGAATGTAGATGTAGTCGAGGGTGTAGTCTTTTGGCGTTTCACGCACCTCGGCACCATTCATCGTACCCGAAACATCCGACTTCTGCTTGGCAATATCGCGTGTGTCGGTAAAGCGAGTACGGATAATGTTAGTATAAGGGCTATCGAGTCGCGAGTTCATATCACCCACAAAAATCACCACTGCATCCTCGGGATTCATCTGCTTCTCGCGCTCGACAATCAGCTTTGCAGCCTTCTCATTAACCGACTTCATCAACGGACAGTGAGTCACCATAAAGATAAACTCCAAGCCTGTCTTCTTATCCTTGACCGTCGCACTCATCACAAAACGCCAATGCTTCACCTTCTCCTCCCAAGCCTTGCTCGGAGTATCGGGTGTTGGCGAGAGCCAATATACCTGCTTGTTGCTCACCTTGAAACGATCGCTGCGCCACACCATACCATTGGCCAAGTTGGTATCCTTCGACTCAGGAATAGCAGGGTTTGGTCGCTGAAACCACCACTTATATTTGCCACCTCTCTTCTTGACAAGCTTAGGCAGCTCTTCACGCACAAGGTTTCCGCCCTCCTGCACGCCAAATATATCCCAATCGGCATCGACAATCATCTGGGCCACATTCTCGCGCGAATGTTCCCACAGGCGATCGGTAGGTGCGGTCTTATACTTGTAGACCATACTGCGGCGTTGCTTATTGCCCCACACATTGTAGGAGCCAACCTTGATCTCGGCCTCGGCACCCTGCTTGGGCTTGGCATCCACCGCAAGCAGAGCCACAAGTGCTACCACTGTAAGCAACAATCGTTTCATCGACTATCGTTTCGTGTAGTTCAACTACTTGAGTGTAATCTCGGCAACAACAGGGTTGTGGTCCGAAGGGTAGTGCATTGCGCCGTCAATCTTGTACTTGTCGCGATTCACCTTGTAATCCTTCACCTTAATCTTACCCTTATCGGTAGAGCGGACATAGATATGGTCGATACGACGATGATATGCTGTAAAGTTCTTCTCAATCTCCTTCGAACCATTAAATGTACCTACTGTTCCGCACTTATTTTCTGCTATATAGTAAGTATCCTCGAAGTACTTGGTCATATTCTCGTAGAATGTATTATTTTTATGACCCTCCCAAGCGTTCATATCGCCTACTACGATTGTTGGCAGACCTTCGGTGTTGTACTTCTGGTCAAACTCTGTGATGAGTCGTCCGGCGTGACCACAAGCAATATCGCCTAATGGTCCGTGAGTTGCAATAAGGAAGAACTTCTTGCCTGTCTCCTTGTGGGTAACAACTGCTGTCAAAGCGGCACGGTAGTGTCTCTTTTCGTCCCAGCCCTTCGACATCACCTCCGGGGTAAGCGAGAAGTAGTAGATATTCTGCTCCGAAAGCTTAAACTTCTTCTTGTCGTAGAACACCGCATTACCCACTACGTTCTTGTGGCCCTCAGGATAGGTATTTACCCACCAGAGCTTATACTTTTTGCCACCCGCCTTCTTCACAAGCTTTGCCAAGTCGTCACGGCATACCGAGGTCACCTCCTGCATACCGAGAATATCGCAATCGAGCTTCACGATAAGCTTTGCAACAGCCTTCTTCGAGTTCTCCCAGTTGCGCGACTCGGTAGTTGCACCCTTCCTAATCTGCCACTTGCGAGCCGAGTGCGACCACACATTGTAAGTTCCAATCTTGAGGTTGAGCTCTGCATCCTTCTTCGGCTTCGCTTCAACTGCAAACACAGCCACCAAAGCGGCTACCAAAAGTAAAATCTTCTTCATAGTTTTATAGTTTTATAGTTTTTTATTTCCGAACAAAATCACTACTTGAGTTTCAACTCCACCACCACAGGGTTGTGGTCGGCCGGATAGTACATATTACCATCGACCTCATACTTGTCACGATTGACTTTGTAGCTCTTAACTTCGATCTTGCCCTTGTCGGTCGAGTGGACATAGATGTGGTCGATACGACGATGCGGCAACGAGAAGTTCTTGTCCGTTCCCGAAGCCGAATTGAATGTACCAACAGTGCCACACTTCTGCTCCGCCACAAGGAAGCAATCCTCGAAGTGCTTGCACATATTGGTATGGAATCCATCGCCTGGACGAGAGTTCATATCGCCCACCACGATTGTAGGCAACTGCGCAGTGTTGTAATTCTTGTCGAACTCCACCAGAAGACGGCCTGCCTCGACCTTGGCCTGCTTGGCGAGTGGGCCGTGGGTAGCGATAAAGAAGAACTGCTTACCCGTCTTCTTGTGGGTAACGACTGTGGTCAAAGCGGCACGATAGTAACGCTTGCAATCCCAGCCCTTCGACATAACCTCAGGGGTTGGAGAGAAGTAGTAGATATTCTGCTCCGCGAGCTTAAACTTGCGCTTGTCGTAGAAGATGGCGTTACCCACCTTGCGACGATGTCCATCGGGATAGGTATTCACCCACCAAAGCTTATACTTCTTGCCACCAGCCTTCTTTACGAGCTTAGCCAAGTCGTCACGACAAACATCCGACACCTCCTGCATACCGATAAAGTCGCAGTCGAGCTTCACGATAAGGTCGGCAACCGCCGCCTTCGACTTGTCCCAACTTCTGCCCTCGGCAGCCTTTCCCTTGCGCACCAAGCCAGCGCGAGCATAGTGCGCCCAAACATTGTAAGTTCCAATTCTCAAATCGAGTTCTGCATCCGCCTTCGGCCTTGCATCCACTGCAAAGAACGCCATAACGGCGGCTATCAGAAGTAAACTTTTTTTCATTTTAGTATGAGTTTTAGCGTTAGTTGTAGGTTCTATCTTCGCAAAGATACTCTTTTTTATCGGGAGTTGCAACAATTTTCATATATTTATTCACTTTGTGAATATTTTTTTTAGAACAGTTCGAGTTGATCTATCTCGTGGTTGAAACTTTTGCGATGATAGGGCGAGAGTCCAAACTCGCGCACCGCGAGTCGATGCTCGCGTGTAGGGTATCCCTTGTTTTTGGCCCAACCATACATCGGATACTCCTCGGCGATGCGCAACATATAGTCGTCGCGGAAGGTCTTGGCAAGCACCGAAGCAGCTGCAATGTTAGCATACTTTCCATCGCCCTTCACCACACATTGGAACGGTATTTCGAGCTTGGTGTAGAAGCGATTTCCGTCAATGGCGAGAAACTCGGGCTGCGGATTCAACTGCGTGACAGCCAACGACATACCCTCAAACGAAGCGTTCAGGATATTAATCTCGTCGATACGTTCGGCCGATATCTCCTGCACGGCCCACGCCACAGCTTCGCGACAGATAACCTCGCGCAGAGCGTAGCGATTTTTCTCGCTCATCTGCTTCGAATCGTTGAGTAGTTGATGGTGGAAATCGGGAGGCAGTATCACCGCCGCCGCAAAGACCGACCCTGCAAGACAGCCACGCCCCGCCTCGTCGCAGCCAGCCTCCAAAAGTTCGCGTTGAAAAGAGTTTTCTAGCATCTCATTATAGTTTGATGCACAAAGTTAAGATTTTTTGATAGAAATTCGGCAAAAAAAAGTATCTTTGTGCTATGCAACTAAACGCCTTGACAAGAAAGTCGGCAATGTCGGCTCTGATGCTTCTCGTAGTAATACTCGTAGCTACGATGATTCGTCGTGCACACGCCCCATTCTCTGTCGAGATGGCAAATTGCCCCGACGGCGAGGGTGCAATGAATCTGATTCTAGCCGCCGCCATCTTCTTCATCGGAGGTTTCTCTGTGGGCAAAACTGCTCCCCGTTCGGTACTGCACAACAGCTTTTGCACACTTTCAATACCCCTCTATGGTCTGCTATCGTGCGGTATCTTTGTAGCAACCAACACCCCGACCGCAGCCATCGTATCGGTATGCTTTGCAATGTCGTTGTTGCTGCTACTTCGCTCGCTACATAATGCAGGCGAGAAAGATTCGGTATTTTTTGCCTCGATGCTCCTCGCCGCCATAGTGCCACTCTTCCCACCTGCCATAGTGCTAGTTGCTCTACTACCACTTGCGATTTTCATCTTGGCTCTATCAATGCGACAGGTCTTATTGATGATTGTAGGCTACCTACTACCACTATTGGCCGTATCCTACATCCAGTGGTACATGGGCCACGACATCGACTACACCATCCGCACGACAATAGAGGCTCTATCGACGCCACAAATAGGCGCCACAACAACCATACCTTACGCAGCTATTACACTAGTGGCAGCATCTGTCATCATACTGCTTTGGGGCAGTTTCTACGCTAGCATACAGACCGAAAAAATGCTCCGCGTAGCACGCCGTCGTCGCTCGCTCTTGCTCTTCGTCTGCGCGACACTGATTCCGCTCACGATGTTGTTTTTCCCTGCTTGCGACCTCACTCTATTTGCTCTGCTTGCAGCTCCGCTTGCTACGCTTTTGGCCTTTGCCCTGGACGTATTACCCAAAAGCCAATCGGCAATAGCCTATTGGCTACTGCTTGCAATATTCGTAGTACATCTCTTTGTGGAATAGCCCTACTTGAAGGCTTTTTTCAGACGCTCGACCAAATTACTCTGAATGGTATGCTCGGTCGAGAGTATCATATTTTTGATAGCCAAAGGAGTTGATTTTCCGTGACCAATAGTCACTGGAGCATTCACGCCAAGCACCGGAGTTCCTCCGATACACTCGTAGTTAAGACCCTCCCAGAAACTATTCGAAGCCGACATTTGCGAATTTATCGAGTAGAAGCCCTCGGCCAACTTCAACACAACATTGCCAACAAATCCGTCACACACCACAACATCGGCCACCTTCGAGGTGAAGATGTGCGAGGCCTCGACGTTGCCAACAAAGTTGTAGCGACCACTCTCGTGTCCCGACTGCAACAACTCGTAAACTGCCTTAGCCTGGAGATTACCCTTGCCTCGCTCGGCTCCGATATTAAGCAATGCCACACGCGGATTCTCGATGCCAAGCACCGAATTGGCATATATCGAGCCAATCAGCGCATACTGCTCGAGGACATCGGCCTTGCAATCGATATTCAACCCCACGTCGAGAATAAGCACCGGCTTACCGCTCGTGGTAGGTATGGCCGTAGATATCGTAGGGCGAATAACTCGGTCTATCACCTTTACCACCTGCGTCGATCCAACCATCATTGCGCCTGTCGAGCCAGCACTTGCAAAGCCGTCTATCTCGCCTTTGGCAAGATGGCTAAAGCCCACGACAATGCTCGAATCGCGCTTCTGCTGAAATGCACGAACTGGATGGTCCTCCATCTCGATAACTTGCGAGGTTGCTACAATATCGAATCGGTTGGCATCGCATCCCTCGTCGGCAAGGATAGCACGAATACGCGCCTCGTCACCAAAGAGCACAATACGACTGTCACTACTAACGGTATCGAGCGCCATCACAGCACCTTTCACCGCAGCCTCGGGGGCAAAATCGCCACCCATAACGTCCAATCCAATTCGAATCATAGCCTAATTTAAATGCAAAAAGCTTGCCTGCCTATGACGGCAAGCAAGCATCGTTCTTAAAGAGTAGCGACTCTAACTATGCCTCTACCTTCTTCTCGATAGCCAACTTGCCACGGTAGAAACCGCACTCAGGGCATACACGGTGATAGAGAACAGCCGAACCACAGTTCGAGCAAGTAACTACTGTTGGAACAACAGCCTTGTAGTGAGTTCTACGCTTGTCTCGACGAGTAGACGAGACTTTGTGTTTTGGATGTGCCATAATTGTAATCTATTTTTTAAGTTTTACTTATTTTATATCCTCGTAATAATTGAGTTCTTAGTTCTCCTCCTCAACGGCATCCTCTTCAGCCACCGTAAAGCGAGCCATCATCTCGGGGTTGCAACCACCCTCCTCGTGTACTCGGCGGTATGGCAACGAGATAACGATGCTCTCGTAGATATACTGCTTGAGCGAGAGTTGGTCACCCTTAGCAATCCACATTGTGTCGCCATCGTAGTCGTGCTGCAAGTCCGAGAAACGAACTGTGAGCAGACCCGAATACTCCACAGGAATCGAGCAGTCATCCAAGCAACGGTCGCACTCGACAACCACACTTCCCGAAATCATCACGTTAATATCGAGCTTTGCATCGGAGCAGTTCAAACAGGCGTGCACCTTGCAGTTGCCACCCTTGATTTCGTTCGACTCCATCTCGGCAAACAACGCATCATCCACCTCAAAATCGAAGGTGTGAAGACCGCTCGAAAGCGACATATAATCGATAGAAAACTTGTTATTTACTCCCATTGCTATTCCCATATTGGCGTAATTAGCGTGCAAATGTACAACAAAATTGCAAATTGTGCAAAGTTTTCTCGCGAAAGTTGCTATATTTGCAAAGAATATGCTCCGAAATGGGGTAAAAATGGTATAAATTGTAGAATATGAGCAGATTTAAGGTTACTGTATCGAGCCGTTTTACAGAGTTGTGGCGCTACAACATCGTAGCCGTCTACGAGCTATGCTCTGCAAATGGCGAGCGCGTGGAGTATCGCGCCGAGGAGAGTAGTGTCGCTCCCGTAGGTAGCAACCTCGCAGCTCCGCCCGCCGATTACAACCCTAAGCGTACCATATCGCTCGAGAGTGGCGAAGGCGACTACCTTAACTTGCTGGTATATATCATTCCTCACACACTACCCAAGACCGACATCGTCGCAGACGCCAAGCCCTTCCACCTCACCATCAAGGTCGAGAATGGCAATGAGATTCTGACAAATAGCGTATTCAACATAAATCAATTTTCGGGCGACAACATCGCAATCGAACGCATTGGCGCACCCGCCATTAATAAATAATATAAGGTAATGAAACAGAACTGGAAGCCTTGCACTATTGTTAACCCCGTACCTGCCGTACTTGTAAGTTGTGGCGACGAGCCCGAGAACTACAATATGCTCACCGTGGCGTGGACCGGAACTCTCTGCTCCGAGCCCGCAATGGCCTACGTCTCGATTCGCCCAGAGCGCCACTCCTACGAGATAGTTAAGCGCACGGGCGAGTTTGTCATCAACCTCACCACCGAGGCTTTGGCCGAGGCTACAGACTGGTGTGGCGTACGCTCGGGACGCAACTTCGACAAGTTCAAGGAGTGCGACCTCACACCCGAGAAGTCGGCCGTAGTAAAGGCTCCATCCATAGCCGAGTCGCCCATCTCGATAGAGTGTCGCGTGAAGCAGATTATACCACTCGGCTCGCACGATATGTTCATTGGCGAGGTGGTGAATGTGGCTGTAGATGAGCAATACATAGACCCTGCAACGGGCAAGCTCGACATCGAGAAGATGCACCTTCTGACATACGCCCATGGAGCATATTTCACTATCGGCGAGCAGATTGGCACCTTTGGCTGGACAGTCAAGGGGTCGAAGCTTCGCAAAGAGATTAAACACGGAAAAACCAAAACTAAATAGCAATGAAAAAGATTCTTTTTGCACTTTTTGCAGTCGTTGTTGCAAGTTGCAGCACATCGCAACCAGCACAAGAGCAAAAAACCAATTTACGCGCACCGGCCTATCCGTTGATTACGATAGACCCTTACACTAGCGCGTGGTCGTCGGCCGACAACCTCTACGACGATGCAGTACGCCACTGGACCACTACCGAGATGCCTTTCACAGGTGTGTTGCGCGTGGATGGCAAGACATATCGTTTTATGGGTGCCGAGACCGAGGATAAGGTAATGGTTGTGCCTATGGGATTCTTCGAGAAGTGGACCGGACGCTACACCGTAACTGAGCCTGCAGAGAATTGGGCTGCACCTGACTTCGACGATAGTACGTGGAAGAGTGGAGACGCGCCATTTGGCAACAATCCACAGAAGGCACTACGCACAAAGATGAGTTACAAGGGCAAGTATTATTGGATTCGCCGCGAGGCTCAGATTGACCCTGCAACAATCGAGGGTAACAAGTTCTACGCTTGCTGCAGCTACCACTATGGCGCACAAATATATATTAATGGTGTGCAGATTCCTAACAAGTTAGGCTTCTGCGAGACCGACTTCCGCCATATCGAGATTCCTGCCGAGGCCATGGCTCTCTCGGCGAAGGATGGTAAGGTTACTATGGCAATGCGCGTAAGCGGTCGCTACAAGGATCTCACTTATGGCGATATGGGCATCTACCGCGCCATTCCTCGCACAAACGCTCCATTCGAGCAGACTGCAACACAGCTCTCGGCCGATGTGCAGGCTACGCGCACCATCTACGACTTCCGTTGCGGTGGCGTAGATTTGAAGCTCACCTTCACCGCGCCATTCCTCCTCGATAGACTCGACCTTGTATCACGCCCTGTAAACTACGTGAGCTACGAGGTTAAGGCCAACGATGGCAAGACACACGACGTAGAGATCTACTTCGAGTCGAACAAGGCGTGGGCTAGCCACTATCAGGAGCAGGAGTGCACCGTCGAGAAGATTGCCGACGAGCGCTTCGACTATCTCCGTTGCGGAACAGTTGAGCAGCCTATTCTTGGTCGCGCTGGCGACAACGTGCGTATCGACTGGGGATACTACTACCTCGCTACCGAGAAGGGTAAATATAACGTTGCTGTAGGTTGCCAGAAGGCTCTTCGCAACGCCTTTGCAAACGAGGGCACAGTGGTCAACTCGGAGGGCAAGACTATGGCCGTAAATCGCACCTTGGGCAAGGTGGACAAGTCGGCAACAGCAGGTTACATTATGGTTGGTTACGACGACCTCTACTCAATTCAATACTTTGGTAAGAACTTGCGACCATACTGGAATAAGGACGGCAAGAGCTCTATCGAGAAGCAGTTTGCCTTGGCAGCAGACGAGTATGAGGACCTTATGAAGCGTTGCTGCGAGTTCGATGCCGAATTGATGGCCGAGGCTACCCAAGCTGGTGGTCGCGAGTATGCCGACCTCTGCGCTTTGGCTTATCGTCAGACTGTGGCAGCTCACAAACTCGTCGAGACTCCAAACGGAGAGTTGGCTCTCTTCTCGAAGGAGAACTTCAGCAATGGTTGCCTTGGCACGGTAGACATCACCTATCCGTCGATGCCTATGTTCCTCATCTACAACAACGATTTGGCAAAGGCTCTGCTCAACTTCATTTTCGACTATAGCGAGAGTGGCAAGTGGGCATACCCATACCCTGCACACGACATTGGTCGCTATCCTTGGGCTAATGGTTGCATCTACTCGCGCCATATGCCTGTCGAGGAGGCTGGAAATATGCTCACCATCACCGACGCCGTATGTCGCGTAGACAATAGTGCCGAGTATGCCCTCAAGCATTGGGATGTGCTCAAGACTTGGGCTGACTTCCTCGCCGAGGAGGGTTTCGACCGCGAAGATGAGCTCTGCACCGACGACTTTGCAGGACGTATGTCGCACTCTACAAACCTCTCGGTTAAGGCTATTATGGGTGTTGCAGCCTTTGGTGATATGGCAAAATTGGCAGGCAGACACGAGGAGGCCGAATACTACACCGCTCGCGCTCGCGAGATGGCAAAGCAGTGGGAGGAGCTCGCACGCGAAGATGGCTACTACCGCCTCACCTTCCAGAAGGAGGGCACCTTCACCACCACAAAGGGCTACACAGGCGAGTGCAAGACCTCGTGGAGTCAGAAGTATAATATGGTATGGGACAAGGTGCTCGGCTACAACGTCTTCGACAAGGAGGTTATGAAGACCGAGATTAAGTTCTACCTCACCAAGCAGAACAAGTATGGTCTGCCGCTCGACAGCCGCGACACCTACACCAAGGGCGACTGGGTTATGTGGACCGCTACAATGGCCGAGGATCACGAGTTCCCTCTCTTCATCAAGCCTATGTGGGACTTTATGAACGAGACCACCGACCGCATACCTTTGACCGACTTCTACTATACCGACAAGCCTGTACATATGCAGTTCCGCTGTCGCTCGGTAGTTGGAGGATTCTTTATGAAGATGTTCGAAAAGCGATTGAATAAATAGATATGAACAACCAGGCTAACCGACTCGCCATCTTCGATCTCGATGGTACTCTGCTCGACACAATAGGTGACTTGGCCGAGGCTTGCAACCATATGCTTGCAATGCGAGGCCTTGCACCGCACACACGCGACGAGTACCACAAAATGGTGGGCAATGGCATACTCAAACTCGTGGAGCGAGCACTACCCGAGCAGCTTCGCGCCACCGAATATGTGTTGGCTGCACGCGAAGATTTTCTTGCCTACTATGTGGCAAACATCGACCGCTATACCCGTCCCTACGATGGTATTCGCGAGGTGTTGCATACACTACAGGATGAAGGTTGGACATTGGCTGTAGCCTCGAATAAGTTCGACTCAGGCACCAAGCAGCTCGTGGCGAGCATATTCCCCGAGGTGGCCTTCAAGGCCATATATGGCAACCGCGAAGGTTTTCCGCTGAAGCCCGACTCTGCGTTGGTGGAACTCATCATCGACGAGTGTGGAGCCGAGCGCGAGACCACAACAATGATTGGCGACTCGGGCGTAGATATGCAGACCGCAAAGAATGGCGGTGTGCGCTCGATAGGTTGCACCTGGGGTTTCCGTTCGCGCGAAGAGTTAGAGCAAAATGGAGCCGATATAATAGTAGATAACCCACTTGAAATATTAAAAGTCTTATAACTATGGTAGCAAGTCCAAAGGATATTAATCCAAACAACGAACCGACTATTCTCTGCCCCGAGTGCGGAGTACCTATTCCTGTAAGCATGGAGCGATGCCCATACTGTGGCATCCGTATGCCTCGCGGCTGTAAGATGTTAGCTATTCGTGTGGCTATAACCATTGCGGTAATCATAGCCGCCATTATCGCCCTTGTGGTATTCACCCGTTGCGATAATAGCAACAACGTAAGCAACGAGCCATACCAGATGGTAAATGGTACTATCATCTGCAACGTACCCGAGCGTCCGGCTGGACAGAAGGATATGCTCGGCTTTGCAGCCGACCCTATCGACACCGTACGAGTGGGCTTCATTGGCCTTGGCTCACGCGGTAAGGGTGGCCCGAAGCGTTGGTCGCAGATTGAGGGAACAAAGATTGTGGCACTCTGCGATTTGAAGCAGGAGTGCATCGACAAGGCGCAAAGTTACCTCGACAAGGCAGGACGCCCTCGCGCAGCCGAGTACACAGGCTCGGAGGATGCGTGGAAGCAGGTGTGCGAGCGCGATGACATCGACCTCATCTACATCTGCACCCCGTGGGCACAGCACGTCGAGATGACACTCTATGCAATGGAGTGCGGCAAGCACGTTGCCGTAGAGGTGCCTGCAGCCTTCACATTGGAGGAGTTGTGGCAGATTATCGACACCTCGGAGCGCACTCGCAAGCACTGTATGATGCTTGAGAACTGTATCTACGACTTCTTCGAGCTCACCGCCCTCAATATGGCGCAGCAGGGTGTTTTTGGCGAGATTCTCCACGCCGAGGGTGCCTACATCCACAGCCTCGACCACTCGATGCGTCGCACCGACCGCACTTGGCGAGTGGATCACTTGCGTAAGTTCAGAGGCGATGCCTACCCTACACACGGACTCGGTCCATTGTGTCTGGTGCTCGACATCCACCGTGGCGACCGATTCAAGACCTTGGTGGCAATGGATACAAAGGCTGTTATGGGCCCCGACATCTACGCCTCGGCTCACGGCGAGAAGCTCGACGACTTCCAAAATGGCGACCAGACAACCACCCTCATCCGCACCGAGAATGGCAAAGTTATTCAGCTGCACCACAACATCGTAACTCCGCGCCCATACTCGCGCGACTACGCCTTGGTGGGAACAAATGGCTATGCAGTGAAGTACCCTATCGAGGCCTTCCGCATCGGCAACGAAATTCCCGAAGGCGTCAGCCCTGTAAGCCTTCGCGCCCATCCGTTTATGTCGAATGAGGAGCGCGATGCTCTGATGGAGCAGTATAAACACCCTATCTTAAAGGAGGTTGGCGCTATGGCCAAGAAGGTGGGTGGCCACGGCGGTATGGACTTTATTATGGACTATCGCTTGGTATACTGTCTACGCAATGGCTTGCCACTCGATATGGATGTTTACGACTTAGCTGAGTGGAGTTGCCCTGCGGCATTGAGCTCTATCTCGATTAAGCACGGCTCGGCACCTGTGCAGGTACCCGACTTCACCCGTGGCGCGTGGAACAGAGTACAGGGTCACAAGTTCGCATATGCCAACGAGTAGGCCACGAGAAGGTCTCAAAGGCGAAGCAAAAGCAAAAAATATGGTGCAGAGGGGCGAAAAATCGCCCCTCTGTTACATTTTTTTCATACTTTTTCTTATCTTTGTATCGATGTGAACGAGAAAAAAGATGGAGAGACTGATTTTTTTGACCAACGACGATAGCTACCAGAGCAAAGGTTTTGCTGCAGTTATCGAGATAGCACGACAGTTTGGCCGTGTAATTGCTATTGCGCCCGATACGCCACAGAGCGGTATGAGCCAGGCCATTACCATACACAACCCGCTTCGCCTTCGCAAAGTGCGCGAGGAGGAGGGTGTGGAGGTATACTCGCTAAACGGCACTCCCGTAGATTGCGTGAAGATGGCTTTCGACCACCTCTTCGTAGACAAGAAGGTAGACCTTGTAATCTCGGGTATCAATCACGGCTCGAATGCAGCAGTAAATGTGCTCTACTCGGGAACTATGGGCGCAGCCATCGAGGGTGCCTTCTACAACATCCCAAGCATTGGTCTCTCGCTCACCGACCACGACCCCGATGCCGACTTCGAGGGTGCTATTAAGTATGGCACACAGATTGTCGAAGCGGTTCTAAATGGCAACTTGCCATTGCCGCTATGCCTGAATGTTAATGTGCCCAACATTCCTTGCAACGAGTTGAAGGGTGTGCGAATTGCGCGTCAAACTCGAGGATATTGGCGCGAAGAGTTTTTCAAGCGCACCGACCCTCACGGCCGCGACTACTACTGGCTGACCGGAGCATTCTCGAATGCCGAGCCCGAGGCCGAAGATAGCGACGAATGGGCATTGGCAAATGGTTATGTAGCTGTAGTGCCCGTACAGGTCGACCTGACAGCCTACCACCAAATGGAGCAGTTGAAGAGTATATTATAAAGTTTTGCTTATCGGATGTTTGGCATAGGCACAAAAATAGCGATTGGAGTTCTGATGATAGTGCAATTATTGGCTATCGGTTACGCTCTGCGCCTTGTCCGCCGCACCAAATACAACATCATCTGGTTTTTGTGCATCGTAGGCTGCGCGATATCGTTTGCTCAGCACCTTTTCTACATCCTTCTCAACCACGAGCCCGACACGTGGCTGATGCTTTCGCTCGATGCCGTAGCTTCGCTATGTATCGTTATGGCAGTACTTTTTGCCAACAAGTTGGTTAATTACATCAACCACCTGAACGAGCAGCGTCATCACCTAAGCCAGCAACTTCTCTCCACAGCAATTAAGACCGAAGAGCGTTCGCGCTCGCAGTTTGCCAAGGAGTTGCACGACGGAATGGGGCCTCTGCTCTCGTCGGTGAAGATGTCTCTATCGGCCATATCCACCGACAATCTGAATAAAGAGCAGCAAGATATCTTGCAGAATTCGCGCCTTATGATTGATGAGGCTATACGCTCCGTACGCGAGATATCGAACAATATGTCACCGCAGGTATTGCAGGATTTCGGCCTCTCACGCGGTGTGCACAACTTTATATCGCGCATACAGTCTTTCTACAATGTGGATATCGAGTTCCGAAGTGGCATTCACGACGAGCGCTTCGACAACAACGTGGAGGTGGTGTTCTACCGCGTAATATGCGAATTGGTAAACAACTCGCTCAAACACTCGGATTGCAAGAATATCGACATATCGCTGATGTTAGACGGCACAACGCTCGAGTTGCGTTATCGCGACAATGGATGCGGCTTCGACCCCAAGACTGCAATAAATAAGGGCATGGGCCTATCGAACATTGCTTCGCGCATCTCCTCGCTGAATGGCAACTTGGAGATAGTTA
This sequence comes from Alistipes sp., assembly GCA_045614685.1. Taxonomy (GTDB): domain Bacteria; phylum Bacteroidota; class Bacteroidia; order Bacteroidales; family Rikenellaceae; genus Alistipes. The sequence continues at coordinate 34,609 of JAZLDJ010000053.1, forward strand.
GCAAAAAGGGTGAAGGTCTAAATGTGGTGGTCACAATCAACACCAAGCAGGATATAGAATTTGTTCCAACAGAGAAAAAGCATAGATGGCAGAAGAGATAAAAATAGCATTAGTAGATGACCACGCGCTATTTCGCAATGGTCTACGCACGCTCATCGACGGCAAACGCAATTGCCGCGTTGTGGCGGAGGCGGGCGATGGCTCGGAGTTCTTAGCCAACGAGGAGGCACTGGCGGCCGATGTTGTATTTATGGACATCTCGATGCCTACCCTCTCGGGCGACAAGGCCACAGTGGCTGCATTGGAGCGCAACCCAGGCCTCAAGATTATATGCCTCTCGATGTTTGGCGACGAGAAGTACTACTCGATGATGGTGGAGGCCGGAGCCAAAGGTTTCATTCTGAAGGACTCCTCGATAAACGAGGTGTTCGAGGCTATAGAGCGAGTGATGTCGGGCGAGGAGTATTTCTGCAAAGCGGTTTTGGACGCAATCTCGGAGGCTATACGCCCTAACGAGAAGTCGGACAACCTCTCCGAGCGCGAGAGCGATGTCTTGGTGGAGATATGCCGAGGCCTCTCGACGCAGGAGATAGCCGACAAACTCTTCCTCTCGAAGCGCACGGTAGACTCACACCGCGCCAACATCCTCGAGAAGACCGGCTCGAAGAATACGGCAAGCCTTGTGGTTTATGCCATAAAAAACAACTTAGTAGAAGTTTAGAAGGAGAGAAGAGAGGAGAGAGGAGAGTGGAGAGTTATTTTTCCTCTAACGACCTTAACGCCTCTAACGACTCTAAAAACAAAAAATACAAACTTAAAAACATAGTAATAAACTTAAATTTACAGGTATTATGAAGGTAAATGAGATTATGTCGAACTTGGAGCAGAAGCATCCAGGTGAGAACGAGTACTTGCAGGCAGTACGCGAGGTATTAGAGTCTATTGAGGAGGTTTACAACCAGCACCCAGAGTTTGAGAAGGCTAAGATTGTGGAGCGTATCGTTGAACCCGATCGCATCATCACATTCCGTGTAACGTGGGTTGATGACAAGGGCGAGATTCAGACCAATCTCGGCTACCGCATCCAGTTCAACTCGGCTATTGGCCCATACAAGGGAGGTATCCGTTTCCACAAGGCCGTGAACCCTTCGATGTTGAAGTTCCTCGGTTTCGAGCAGACATTCAAGAATGCCCTCACAACCCTCCCTATGGGTGGTGCTAAGGGTGGCTCGGACTTCGATCCAGTAGGCAAGAGCGACGCCGAAATTATGCGTTTCTGCCAGGCATTTATGCTCGAGTTGTGGCAGAACATCGGCCCTGATACCGACGTTCCTGCAGGTGACGTTGGCGTAGGCGGTCGCGAGATTGGCTATATGTACGGTATGTACAAGAAGTTGGCACGCGAGTACAACACAGGCGTATTGACAGGTAAGGGTCTCACTTGGGGTGGCTCATTGATTCGCCCTGAGGCTACAGGTTTCGGTGCATTGTACTTCGTTGAGCATATGCTCCACCGCGCTGGCAAGGAGCTCAAGGGTGCTACAATTGCTATCTCGGGCTTCGGCAACGTAGCTTGGGGTGCAGCGAAGAAGGCTACCGAGTTGGGTGCTAAGGTTATCGCAATCTCGGGTCCAGACGGTGTAGTTCTCAACCCTAACGGTATGACCGACGAGAAGATTGCCTATATGTTGGAGCTTCGCGCTTCGAACCGCAATATCGTAGCTCCATTTGCTGAGAAGTTCGCCGATGCTACATTCGTACCAGGCAAGAAGGCTTGGAGCGTTAAGTGCGACATCGCACTCCCTTGCGCATTCCAGAACGAGCTTACAGGCGCTGATGCTGAGGAGCTGCTCGCAAATGGCACTTGGTGTGTTGCCGAGGTTTCGAATATGGGCTGTACACCTGAGGCTATCGCAGCATTCCAAAATGCGAAGATTCTCTTCGCTCCGGGCAAGGCTGTAAACGCTGGTGGTGTGGCTACTTCGGGCTTGGAGATGACACAGAACGCTATGCACATCTCGTGGTCGGCTGCCGAGGTGGACGAGAAGTTGCACTACATCATGCAGTCTATCCACGAGGCTTGCGTTAAGGCAGGTCAGGAGGGCGACCGCGTGAACTACGTGAAGGGTGCAAACATCGCCGGCTTCTTGAAGGTTGCTCAGGCAATGCTCGAGCAGGGTATCGTATAGCGTAAACACTACACAATACTCCACATTACCCTCCCCCAAAGTTTTTTTTGAAGGGGAGGGTAATTAGCTATAAACCAAATGTTTACAACCATAAACTTAAAATAGAAAAGTTATGAAAAGCGATAAAAAACCTTCGTTAAAAGAAGTTGATGCGTTAGCCACAAAATATGCCAAGAAACAAATAGCATTATTTGAAAACTATGAGGCCCTTGCAGAAGATTTACTTAACGAGCTCGAAGCAAAGATTGCAAAATGGCCTGAGTCCGCGAAAAACATGGTTCTAGAGTTGCAGTCTTCAAAATTCGATAAGATGATGGATCAAAAAGACAACAGTGAGGTAGAGGATTCGTCATCAGAAAACGAGCCTTCATTAGGTGAAGCAGAGACATTAGCAACAGAATATGCCGAGAAACAGTTAGCGCTGTACAACAACTATGAAGAGCTTGTCGATAAACTAGATGAAGAACTCGAGGCGCTAGCCGCAGAATGGCCAGAATCGGCACAGACGAAACTCGTAACACTACAGGCATCGAAATTCACGGAGATGCTAGACAAGAAAATGGATGAGGATGAAGATGAAGATGAAGATGAAGATGAAGACAAGCAGACGACGACCAAAAAGAAGAAGAAAGATGATGGTAATGATTGGATTGATCATCTATTCGAAATTATCTTTATAATCGCATTAGTGTGTGCTGCCTACTTTACAAAGCCATCAGACTCGAAGATTAAAGACAAAGTCGAGCAGGAGGTAACAACGCTCTATTTCAAGGATCACCCAACGCCAACAATAACATATGACATCGACGATTTCTTTGTCTTTAAGATCACAAGTTATTGCGCCGAAAATGACGATCGCGTCTATGCAGGACGTGCAATTGCACTCTTCGGTTTCGTATGGGTGCCATAACGGCGATGTTGGAGCAGGGTATCGTATAACGATTGCTCGCATACATAAACAGAAGATGGTGCCCGATTGGACACCATCTTTTTCGTTATTTGCAAGGTCGTAGCATTGCCAAATCGTGCGGTACCGAACCCGTACCGAGATAGTCGGAGGCGGGGAAGGTCATTGGATAGCGACTATTCTCGAAGCCCAAACGGGCATACAAGCGCAGCGACTCGGTACTGCTTGGTATGAGCGCAGCGCAGTCGAAGCGACCACTCGTGTCTATCACGTCGAGAGCCTCGTTCAACAGCTTTGTAGCGATGCCTCGGCCACGCCACTCCTCACGAGTAGCCACGGCATAGATATAGGCCATACGCTTATCCTCGACCTGCAGAGGCACAATATAGAGCATCGACACCACCTCTCCATTCTCCTTATGAATCAACGGCATGGCCTCGCTATGGCGAATCATAAAGGAGTCTATTTCCTCTATGTCGTCGCCGAAAATGGTGTGCCACATATCGCGCATATCGCGCTGCTCGGCCGTGAGATGCAAGGCCGAAATCTTCTCGAGCAAGAGCGACGGATGGTACGACATCTTGGCAAAGCGCAAACCCTCCAATCCGAGGTCATCCTCGCGATTTACGAACTCGAACTCCTCCTCGAGCATACGTGCCATCTCGCGATTTATCATCGTGGCAGCGCCATCCACCTCGCCATCATGCTTCTCGAAGTGGGTGCAAAATGTATTGCTATTAATGGGTGTACCATAGGAAAACGCCACCGGAGCGCCATCGGCATAGAGCACCAAACCACGCAAATCGAGAGCCTCGATATTATCCAAGGCACGCATCAGCGTCTGCTGCTCGGCTCGCTCGGTATCGCCCACCTCGCGCGACTGCATCCATTTGTTGTGTAGCGCGATGCAATCCTTGATATTGCTCTTCGACAACGGCTTGGTATACCAATCGTGCTGCGCGATAAAGCGGTTGCAGTGGTTGCGCTTTGGCTGATACTTTCGCCCTGGCAGTTGCGCCAAGTCTTCGGTGCGATAGATGTAATCGGACAATGCTCGCGGAGCATCGAAGGCAAACTCATCGGGATATTGCTGCTGCAAAAATGCACGCCACTCGGCCGACAAGCCATACAATCGCAACGGAGCACGCATATGAAAGGCATCCTCTCGCAAGCGCTCCAATATAAGCGACCTATTGCCCGTGCCCACAGGTTGCATATAGCTCTTTACGCCATCTATATCAAAGCGGATGACAAGGAATCCACCCACCTCTGCAACCTCGCTGTGATAGGTATCGCTCCAACAGAATATATTGGCAAAGTTGAGGTCGCAGTTCTGCTCCTTCGACCCAAGCATATAATACTCAAACAGTGGCTTGTCGGCCACTGTTACTGAGTGAAAATCTATGCGTTGTACTTCGCCCATTTTGGTTTAACTACTCGCAAGCCTTCAACGACATATCGAGCGACTTGATCTGGTGGGTAAGAGCACCTACCGAGATGAAATCAACACCTGTCTCGGCATAGTCACGCAAAGTATCGAGGGTGATACCACCGCTCGACTCGGTCTCGCAACGACCAGCCACCAAAGCCACAGCCTCACGAGTCTGCTCCACCGAGAAGTTGTCGAACATGATACGGTCCACACCACCTGCGGCAAATACCTCATTGATATCCTCCAACGAGCGCACCTCGCACTCGATAGGAATATTCTTGCCCTTAGCCTTGAGGTACTCCTTCGCACCGGTCACAGCCTTGGCTACACCACCTGCGAAGTCGATGTGGTTGTCCTTCAAGAGAATCATATCGAAGAGGCCGATACGGTGATTCTCGCCACCGCCCATCTTCACAGCCATCTTCTCCAACACGCGCATACCAGGTGTGGTCTTGCGGGTGTCGAGCACCTTGGTATGGAGGTCGGCAATGCGGTCGGCATATACTGCGGTCTGGGTGGCTACGCCACTCATACGCTGCATAATGTTGAGCAAAATACGCTCGGCACGCAACAACGACTGAAGGTTACCCTCGACATAGAAAGCTACATCGCCCACCTTCACACGGTCGCCATCGTTCAAAATCTGCTCGAACTTAACCTCGGCATCCAATCGCTCGGTCACCATCTTGGCAACCTCGATACCTGCGATAATACCCTCCTGCTTACACAAAAGGCGCATACGTCCACGCTCCTCGGCTGGAATGCAGCACAACGAAGTGTGATCGCCATCACCGATATCTTCCTTAATTGCGAGCTCAATCAGCTCCTCTACATAGGGTTTGTAGTTTGGATTCATACCTTTTCAGATTTTTATACTATTTTACTCCTTTTTTGCATTTGTAAAGTGTACACTCATACCCTTCGACGCCAACGAGAAACGGATATCTACAGTCGCACCCACGCAGCCCTCGACCTTGTCGATCTTATATTTCTCGTATGGCACGCCACCAATAGTTGGCACCACGTCCTTTGCATCGACAACATAGTTCATCGAGGTGCCATCCTCCGAAATTGTAGTCACGAAAGGCAATCCGCCAAGTTGCATATTAATCTTCGGCATCATCTCAGCAAACTTCACTCCGTTGAACAAAATATCCATCTTCGCCTCGATGATATTCGGAATCACCACATCCACCGAAGCCTCGTCCGACGAATAGGCAACCTCGCCCGTAGCATCATCTGTAACGACTATCATGCCATAGAAGGTTGCCGACGACGAACCTGTCGAGCCGCCGTTATCCAGACACGAAGTGGCGAAGAACAATACTCCGCACATCAAAATCAAAATCTTTTTCATATCTCTATTGTTTTCTTTCTACTACAAAATATTTATCATCACCCTCACGCCGCCTGTCGTTGGCTTACCTCGCTGCAGGAATCTATTGCCCATCGACTCGAAATAGAAGAGATCGTAGCGTGTATTTGTGGCATTCTTGCACCACAAATCTACCGCCCAACGCCTTCCCTCGAAGCGCACCGAAGCGTCCAACATCGCATAGAAAGGTTGCGACACATCGTTTGCCTCGTTCCAATAGATGCGGCCCGCACCCACAACGCCCACGCTCAAAACCATACGGTCTATCCACTGCGAGGTGAGAGGCACACTCTGTATCAGGCGCAAAGATAACGAATTTTTCGGAGCATACGGTATAAAATTACCTGCATAATTCACTCCACCCGACTCAAATTGTCTGAATTTGGCATTTGTATAACCATACGAGCCCCTCAGCACAAGAGTCTTTGCCAATCGCGCCGTAGCCGACACCTCTGCTCCGAACGAGCGGGTTCGTCCTGCATTGGTCATCATACGACCCGTGCTATTCTCGTCGGGGAAGATTGTCAGTTGCTGATCTACGCACTCGATATAGAACAACGACGCATCGGCCGTAAATGCCCCATCCTTCGTGCCGAAGTGGCCACCCAGCTCCACGTTATAGCTATGCTCGGGGTCGTAGGCACACAACTCCTCGACATCCATATCGCGGTAGAGTCCCATATAGTTCTGCACTCGGCGCTGTAGCACCTCCGAGAACATCTGCGTGTTGAATCCGCCCGCCTTGTAACCCTTCGAGGCGGAGAGGTAGAGCATATTTCGGCCTGCCGAGTCGAGATCCACCGCCGCCGTGAACGATGGCAAGAACTCGAAGAAGTCGCGCTTGAGCAGATCGCTATCGCTAATCTTGATAGGTATGGTCATCGGCTGCTTTGTTGCGTCGCTCGGATATACCGAGAACTGAGCATTGGCCGAGGTATTGTAGAGCATATGCACCAACTCATAGTCGAGGCGCAATCCCAACGAGAGACGCCAACGTCCGAGATGAAGGTCGCTACGATGGAATGCCGCCACACCGCTATTATGTGTTGTGAAACGGCTATCAAGCAGAAGTTCGTCGGCTCCATTACCTGCCACGTCACCCCAACGATACACGCCATCGTAGCCACTATTAGCATTGATGTTGTCGAGGATGAGTCGCTCGATGCCCGTAGCACCAAAGGTTACAGGCGCTTGCATCTTCTCGCGCTCGAAGAAGCCATTCACGCCCACCAACCAACGATACTTGCCCTCCTCCTTCGAGCGTAGCAACAACTCCTCGGCTATGTGGTGCTGCTGCTTGCGCTGCTCGAGCGTGAAGTAATACTCGGGCAGGAAGTCGTTATCGATGTGCATATTGTCGTTCATATATTGGTAGGAGGTGATGCTCGCCAACGAGTAGTCGCCAAAGTCGTAGCGGATACTCAGACCATCACTCACCGCCACGCGACTATACGAGCATGGCTCGTTGTAGCAAATCTTGCCCACAAGCTCCTCTCGATGCTTCTCGGGGTTAGGGCTACCGATATACTCGTAGGGGTATCCGCCCTGTTCCACGAGCGAGAGCGCCAATGTATTGTCTATGCTGAGAGCTCCTTCGCGATATTGAAACTTGGTACGGAAATTTCCGCCATTCTCTCTGTCGCACAGCGAGTTATCGAATGTGTTGCGCCAATATCCATCGCAATGTGAGTATTGCGCCGAGACCGAAAAACCAAACTTCTCCTTTATGCGATTGTAGCTCGATGCCGCCACGCGGAACGAGTTGCGCGAGCCATAGTCGGCACGCAGACGTACACCCTGATAGGTGAGTGGCGAGAGCGTGTAGACATTTATCACGCCACCCATAGTGTTGCGACCATAGAGCGTGGCTTGTGGACCTCGCAAAAACTCTATGCGCTCGATATCTTGAAGCTCGGTGTCGTAGAGATTCTTGTCGGCCAACATCACGTTGTCGACATTCATACCCACTACAGGCTGGTCGATGCGAGTGCCCATACCACGTACGTAGATGGACGACGTGGTGCGCGAGCCATAGTCGGGCATAAAGAGGTTGGGGATATCCATCATTGCTTCCTTAACGGCCACCACACCCTGCATCTCCAGGGTGCGACCGCTTAGCACCGACGATGCCACCGCCTCGCGACGTAGCTCCGAGCCCTGCTTGATGGCTGTAATCTGCACCCTATCTACCGCTATGAGTGTGTCTACCTTCTGCTCATTGTCGGAGGCCAAAGCCACCCCACCAACCGCAAGCAGAAGTGCAAATAGCAAGTATTTTCGTAGTTGTTGTGCCATCAAGTGCAAAGATACAAAAAATCATAAAATGGGAGACGCAAAAACGGAAAACTTTTTGCTTTATGATGGCAGAGCGTGGCGCACCTCCGCCAACAAAAATAGATAAATTACCGCTGTGATGTTCTATTTGGGCGAAGTGATAAAACCTTTCGACTTTCCGCACAATTTCGGGCACGACATCTCCGTTCTTGGCATAGAGATTGCACAACAATCTAGCAGCTGCGGTGATAACTGCACACCGCAGTGAGGTTTCTTCATTTATTTAAGTTTGGGTTAGTAAGAAACTCGCAATGAGTTTCGAGGTAAGAGGTCGTTGGGAAACGCCCTCTTATTTTTTTGTCTATTTGCGAGTTTCTTCCTTTCAACCTGTGGCGGTGTGGCAGACTTGTCTGCGTGTTGGGAGATAGCCATTGTTGCTACGCAACTACGATAACAAATTAAATAGCAGCAGCTCAAACGAGTTCGGCTACTGCTATTTAATTCATTCTCTAAACTTTCAGTTTAATGCCTATCTCCCACCTTCTCGGTCTGCTCAAACCTGCGGAGGTCGTTAGTAAGAATTATAGGGATTTACTTTTATTTATTACTCGCAATGAGTTTCGAGGTAAGAGGTCGTTGGGAAACGCCCTCTTATTTTTTGTCTATTTGCGAGTTTCTTACTTTCAACCTGTGGCGGTGTGGCAGATGCTTTTGCGATATGATAATTTCCAACTATCGGTTCTCTGTTATTTTATTTAGTAAACATTTAGAATAATTCGTCCTTGTTTTTACGTAAAATTTACTAATTTTGTCTCATATTATAACCTACATTACTTATCCCAAAAATAATGAAATACGACATCTTCATAAGTTATAGACGAGAAGGCGGAGCAGACAAAGCTAGAATCCTTAAAACAGAACTTACTGCAAAAGGTTATAAAGTATTCTTAGATTTTGATGAACTCAAGGATGGCATTTTCAATGAGCGTATAATACAGGCTATTGAAAGCGCACCAATTTTCATGTTATTGTTATCGGAGAATGCACTTGACAGATGCTGCAACGAGGATGACTGGGTACGTAAAGAGATTGAATATGCCATAAAAACAGAGCGCCACATTATACCTATTAATCTCGATTTATCATTTGGAGATTTTCCTTCTACTATTCCTATTAACATTCTTAACGAAGTAAAACAACATCAGATATCTGAGATTATGTTTGGACAACTTTTTCAGGTATCAGTAGACAAGATGATTAACGACCGCATCAAGCCTATTCTTGTTAGTAATGATAAAACAATAAAGCATCTTACCACCTCACGCAATAGACTTGTAATAATCAGTGCAATAGTAATAATATTTTTAACTATTGCGATTGTCGCTATTGTATATTTCTTTAAAGAAAACACACAACAAGCACAGTTCACACCAGAGGTTCCAATAACACACAACACAATTTCACATGATGTAACAAACGAATCAAACACAGAAGATTATACAGTAGAGACTACACTCTGCGAGACAAATACATCAACTAATCAGGTAGCACCTAATAACAATGCTACCTCAGAATCTTATACGAAATCATCTGTATCTAACAAGAAAATTAAAGCAGAGATAGAGGAGTCAATAAAACATCAGTTTGAGTTATTTAAAAACAAATATCCTCAAATTACATCCTACAATGCACAGGCGTTCCAAGAGGACCTTTTCTCGTTGGATGGAGCGATTACCCAGTTAATCAAAAACTTCGAGACTAAATACAATCCCAATGATGAGTATAACCTTCAATGGATAAAAGACTATTGTAATGATATTAAATCTGAGCAATACACTGAATTAAACGCATATGTAAATAAGATTACACAACAACAATTGGATAATTATCAGATTGAGACGAACTTTACCGAGGAGATAATGAAGATATATTACGCTTGTTTTAATGAACATTATTACGACACCTTGCTAAGTTCTAACAAAAAAGGCATGGACCAGGTCTACATCCAACATAAAGAGAAAGCAGAGGCTGCAGCCAAACCACTTATAGACGCTGTTATTCAAAAGTACACCCAACAATACCCCGACATGACATCGAGGTTTTTATATTTGGATGAAGCAACTCTACAATTTGTACTGCGAGAGCACGACGACAATATGAAAAATTATTACGATTGGCAAAAACGATTTGGCGATACCGAGTAATTATGGGTGTAAGCAGATATGACTAGCTGACACTCTGATACAGAACTAACAAATCAAAAAACATACACTATTCAGAATACCGTAACTGCTATTGCTATATCAAATGGTGCAGATGTCGTAGTAGCCGAAAACTCCCTAATGACCAAATTCGTATATTAACGAACTCCAAAAATTTAGACAAATTACACATCGAAGTTATTGACGAGACTCTACTCATTCGCGAAGTAGCCAACATCTTTGAACTTACGCGTCACAAGGTATATGTACCTTCAGTTGCGTATGAGCTTGTTGAGATGGAAGACGGTAGCGATTTCTCGTGGGACAGCTGCAATAGTGATGTATTATCTGTCACAGTATCAGGTGGTAGCGACTGTTATATTAAGGGTGTCGCACAGAAACTAAGCATTGATGCCTCAGGAGGGGCAGATGCCGAGTGCAGCGAGCTGGAGGCTGAGGATGTCACCATCGACGCATCTGGAGGCTCTGATGTTGATGCTGTAGCCAATAGTACACTCTCATTAATAGCATCGGGTGGTGCGGATGTACACATCAAAGGCAATCCCCAAATTGTACATTGGGATATATCAGGCGGTGCGGATGTGGAGTTTAATTAGGTTATACATTTAAGTTATACAACCTTTGGGTTAAAACGAAATTTGCAATGAGTTTCGAGGTAAGAGGTCGTTGTGAAACGCCCTCTTATTTTTTCTGTTTTATCAGAGAGCATAAAGAATTTAGAGAGTTTAAGGATAGAGCATACAAAGTTCTCTAATTTCCCCAAACTCCCTAAATTCCCTGACTGTTCTGCGCGCCCTTATTCGCTGGCGCCAGAAAAGGCGTTATGCAAGTGTCGCTTGCCCGTTTACTTGCTATTAGTTAGCATAACCCGTTAAGTATATCTCAGAAATGACGGTATCCTGATACTTTGTTCCAGGGTAGACATCCATAATCTGAAATACAAACGTTTTTACACCTTTCCCCTTTATCAAATGGTCTATATAGAATGACTGATACGAACGGCTATCTTGAAGCTCGAATATACATACTGCCTGACCATTGCAATATACCTTGAGTCGCTTAACACGTGAATTCTCGCTCCACGCTTTGTCACTCTTAACATATCCGTTAAGAATATTTATTGCGTAAATTTCATTTCCTCTCACACCTTGGAACTTAATCCATTGGCCAATGCCATGGCCCTGTACACCCTCAACCCATGCGGTCTCGTGGTTAAAATCGCAAACATTAGATACTTTGTAGGTGGCTGATCCTTGTGAGCTAAGCGAACTAGATGCCACAACATTGTCTATTAAGCCTCCCCCATACCAATCAGCTCCGCCGGAGTATAAATCATTAAACAATGGGTTCTTACCATTCCAGATATCGTTATCGCACGAATATTTTCCATACGTTGCGGCGCTGATATTAGGAACCTTGAATACCGTTCTTGGCTTGATGGTTGGCAACTGTGCCTCTGCTACAACGCAGGTGAAAAGTGCTAATGCAAAAACTAATACTCGTTTCATAATGTTGTGTGTGTTAAAAGTTGATGTTGTGCGTTAAAGTTTAAATCGTATCACAAATATAATGATTATTTCTCCTAAAAGCAAATATTTTGCAGACTATGACAAAATCTCTAAGCCTTGTCATAAACCCAACGGTTAAACGCAAAACAGGCAACACCGCGAAGTGTTGCCTGTTTTATATAAGGTAAAAAGTTGGAGTGATTGAGGGAGTTTTAGGCTTTGCTAGGCAGAAACCTCGGAGCATAGTCGCCTATGTGAGGAGGTTGGTGACCGAGGCAAAGTGTAAAATTCACCAATCGGGACAACTTTTTAGTAGTTCTCAGCCTTGATTTCGAAGTAAGCCTGTGGGTGTGCACATACTGGGCATACCTCTGGAGCCTGCTTGCCAACTACAATGTGACCGCAGTTCGAGCACTGCCAAATCATATCGCCCTCACGCGAGAATACGAGGCCACCCTCAACATTCTCGAGCAACTTCAAGTAACGCTCCTCGTGCTCCTTCTCGATCTTTGCTACACCCTCGAACAAGTTTGCGATGTAGTCGAAGCCCTCCTCGCGAGCCTCCTTAGCGAAGGTTGCATACATATCGGTCCACTCGTAGTTCTCGCCCTCGGCAGCGTGCTTGAGGTTTTCTGCTGTGTTGCCGATACCGCCGAGCAACTTGAACCAAATCTTAGCGTGCTCCTTCTCGTTGTTTGCAGTCTCCTCGAACAACTTTGCAATCTGAACATAACCCTCCTTCTTTGCCTTCGAAGCGTAGTAGGTGTACTTGTTACGAGCCTGTGACTCACCT
>JAZLDJ010000054.1:0-6334 GCA_045614685.1 Alistipes sp.
GGTCTCACCCTTCTCGTTGGTGTTAGCCGAGCAGTGCATCGAAGCGATACCCTGCAATGGGAGGTAGTAGTTCATCATCGAGAACATACCCTTCTTCATCTCACCACCATACCAAGTGTTGAGGATAACCTGCTCACGCGAAGTGATGTTGAAGACAACTGCAGTCTCCGAGTTGAGGCCGAGCTCAGCGTAGTTCTCAACCTTAGCCTTCGAAGCGTTGTAAACGATGAAGTTAGGCTCGAAGTCTACCAACTCCTCCTCAGTAGGACGGATGAACATATTCTTTACGAAGTGAGCCTGCCAAGCAACCTCCATGATGAAACGTACCGACATGCGAGTATCCTTGTTAGCGCCGCAGAAACCATCTACAACGTAGAGCTTCTTACCCGAAAGCTCCTTCTGAGCGATACCCTTCAACACTGCCCACGACTCCTCCGAGCAAGGCTTGTTGTCGTTCTTGTAATCCTCCGAAGTCCACCAGATAGTATCCTTCGAGTTCTCGTCCATAACGATGAACTTATCCTTAGGCGAACGGCCAGTATAAACACCAGTCATTACGTTTACAGCACCAAGCTCAGTCTCCTGACCCTTGTCGAAACCGGTCAACTCTGCCTTGGTCTCCTCCTCGAAAAGGAGCTCATACGATGGGTTGTAGATTACCTCAGTTGTGTCGGTAATACCATACTTCAATAAATCTTCTTTCTTGAAAGCCATAGTTTTTGAATTATAAATAGTTTAACATCTTCTTTTTTCTGCTCTTTAGCACCGATTTGCGTCGGTAGGCGAAACTCCTTCTTTGCGAAAGTCCCTATTTCACCGCTGCAAAGGTAGTACATTATTTTTGAATTGTGAAAAAATTAACACAAATTTTTCTATTTTTTTCTCGATTTGGATATAAGTTTACTTATATGTCCACAAAAAAGGGCATCCAAAACAATCGTTGGACACCCTATTGCGGGCTATTAGCCATTGGCTTTAATGAGTGAATACTTTGCCGTACTGCTTCTCGCGTTTCTCGTAGGCGAGGCGTGAGGTGGTCGGATATTTCAGCTTCTCGAACTCGGCAACAGCGTTGCGAATATCAGCGAGGAGCATATCGGCCATATCGCGCGTAAAGCCCTGACGCACAACCACTCGCATAACGAGCATATCCTCGATATTCTTTGGCATAGTGTAGGCTGGCACCATCCAACCGCTCTGTTGCAAAACGGCTTGCAAGTCGTAGAGTGTCCACTTTGCCGACTTGTCGTAGTCGGGGTTCATATGCCAAATAAAGAGCGGATTATCCACCTTGTCAGCGTAGTTTTTGAAACACTTCATCTTGCCAATTTCGGCATGGCAATAGGTGGCGATATCCATCGACTCCTGCTGAATCTGGCGGTAGCCCTCGAAGCCGTAACGAATAAAGTTGTAGTACTGACCAAGAATCTGCGCCGCAGGTCGCGAGAAGTTGAGTCCCACCTGCGTGATGTTGGCACCCAAGTAGTTAACACTGAAGGCCATCTCCTCGGGCAGACACTTCTTGTCGCGCCATACCACCCAGCCCAAGCCTGGGTAGACCAAGCCATATTTATGGCCCGATGTCGAGATTGAATAGACCCACTTGAGGCGGAAGTCCCACTTAAGGTCGGGCTTGATGAACGGAAGGATAAAACCACCCGAAGCGGCATCGACGTGGATAGCCACCTCGTGACCCGTCTTTTTATTATAGGTATCGAGCTCCTTATTAAGCGCCTCGACATCGTCGTTGAGACCAGTCCAGGTAACGCCCACCACAGGCACTACGCAGATGGTATTCTCGTCGCAAAGTTCGACCGCCTTCTTGGCATCGAGCGAAGGGTGCTCCTTCGAGAGTGGCACCTCGCGCATCTCCACGCTCCAGAGTTGTGCAAACTTCTCCCACACCACCTGGTAGGCTGTGCTGAGCACGATGTTCGGCTTGTCGCAAGGTTTACCCTCCTTCTTGCGGCGAGCCTTCCAACGCAATAGGGCCGCCACACCACCTAGCATACATGCCTCGGAGGAGCCGATGCCGAGCGCTCCAGCCTTCCACTCCGCCTTCTCGGGCGTGTTCCATAGGTTTGCCACGATATTAATGCAACGACCACACATAACCGCCACGCGCGGATACTCGGTCTCGTCGATATAGTTGATGTTTATCGCCTCGTTCATCAACTTGGTGGCGTAATCGTCCATATAGGTTGTGACAAAGGTTGCGAGATTGAGGCGCGGCTGCGTCTGCGGATAGGTCTCGTCCTTCACCATCTTGTAGGCCACCTCGGGCGATGTAGGCATCTCGGGAATCTTGTCGGTTGGCGCAGCCACAAGGCGCGCATCGTGAATTGGTTCAGTGCATTTTTTCTCTTTCATAACAGTAGTTTTAAGAATTACACCCATAGACAAGCACAAACTATACCAATTTATATATACGGTCAGGCCGCATATATAAATTGGTATACGCCAAATGGGAGTTAATAGGAGCACAGTCTGCGACTGCTTGAATAGGAATTGAATAGGGATAAATAGAAGAAAACAAAAAATCAAATAGAAAGATGAAATGCAACGCAAACAAGAAAAAATCTCTGACTTCAAAATCAGAGATGATTGAGGGGATTTTGTGCGAAATAGAAAAATCGCCCCGCAGCATAGTAAACCTATGTGAGGAGCGATTTTTTATTTGGTGCAAAATACACCAATCAGAATGATTTTATCCCAAGAATGCGAGGAGAATACCTGCCGCAACTGCCGAACCTACCACACCCGCTACGTTAGGACCCATAGCGTGCATAAGGAGGAAGTTCGACTTGTCGTACTGCTGACCTACGGTCTGCGATACACGAGCAGCCATTGGCACTGCCGATACACCTGCCGAACCGATAAGCGGATTGATCTTCTTACCCTCAGGGAGGAAGAGGTTCATAAGCTTAGCAAGAAGGAGACCTCCTGCAGTACCCATACTAAATGCAAGGATACCGAGGCAGAGGATGAAGAGTGTCTTCTCGTTAAGGAACGATGCACCTGTAGCAGTAGCACCTACCGAGATACCGAGGAAGATAACCACGATATTCATCAACTCGTTCTGAACGGTCTTTGCCAAGCGGTCAACAACACCACTCTCCTTCATCAAGTTTCCGAGCATCAAACAGCCCACGAGTGGAGCAGCCGATGGAAGGAGGAGGGCAATCACGATGGTGATGATGATAGGGAAGACAATCTTCTCTGTCTTCGACACCTGACGGAGCTGAGTCATTCTGATCATACGCTCCTTCTGAGTTGTGAGAGCCTTCATAATTGGCGGCTGAATCACTGGCACGAGAGCCATATACGAGTATGCTGCGATAGCGATAGGGCCGAGCAACTCTGGAGCAAGACGAGCAGTGAGGAAGATTGAGGTAGGGCCATCGGCACCACCGATAATACCAATCGAACCGCACTCGTTTGGCTCAAAATGAAGAGCATACGCGCCAATAAATGTTGCGAAGATACCCAACTGTGCTGCAGCACCGAGGAGGAAGCTCTTAGGGTTAGCGATGAGTGGACCAAAGTCTGTCATAGCACCTACACCGATAAAGATCAAGCAAGGATAGATACCGAGCTTAACACCAAGGTAGAGGTAATCGATAAGACCTGCATTATCAACAAAAATGTCCCAATGAACATGACCACCGGCAAACAACTCCGAATGATACATCTCTGCGCCCGGAAGGTTGGTGAGCAACATACCGAATGCAAGAGGGAGCAACAACAATGGTTCGAACTGCTTCTTGATAGCGAGATAGAGAAGGAAGCAAGCAAGGACAATCATCACTGCCATCTTCCAACCATCGCCCTCAAAGAAGAGTCCGAATCCCGACTGATGAACGAAGTCGTTCAACTTGTCGAGAATGAAATTAGATTCCAAGAGTGATATCATAGCAATTACTCAATAACAAGTAAAACATCTCCCTCCATTACAGTCGCACCTGCCTGAACAAGCACCTGCTTAACAACACCACCGCGCTCTGCGTCGATATTGTTCTCCATCTTCATAGCCTCCAATACGAGGAGAGTCTGACCAGCCGCTACGGTGTCACCCTCCTTAACATTGATAGAGAGCACAGTACCTGGAAGCGGACAAGCAACCTTCAAACCACCAGCAGCAGGAGCCGCAGCAGCAGGCTTGGTTGCGATAGGGGTCTGCGGAGTTACCGAGATGCTAGTAGCAGCCTGTGGAACAGCGGCCACCTGCGGCTTCTTTGGAGTTGAAGCCTTACCGCCCTCAATCTCAACATCATATTTTGTGCCGTTAACGGTCACGCGAGCCATAGTAGACGACTCGTTAATATCCTCAATCTTAACCTCGTATGGGTTACCATTGATTTTCAATGAATACTTTTTCATTTCCTTCTTTCTTGTCTTAATTATTTACGCTCAGGCAACTGAGTCAATCCGTGAATTTTAGAGCTCCAAGGCGAGTAAGCACGAGCAATGCGGTGGATAGTAATCATCTCCGACTCCTGGTCGTGCAAGTTGCTCTTGTAGAGTTTGAGAGCAGTGATAATTGCAGCAGCAATCTCCTGGTCGCTGATAGCCTCGTGATGGTCGTCCTCAGCAACTGCAACACCTGCAGCAGCAGCCTTAGCAGCCTTCTCGGCCTTCTTCTGGCGAGTAAATGCCCAACCCATACCTCTCATGATATAGATGAGGAGCACGAGCACGACAAATACTACACCAAAACCGATAGCGGTCATCAAGAGCATTTCGGCCGGGCCAATATTAGCCGCAGCTTCAGCCTTCTCAGCCACAGCCTCAAGAGCCTTGGTAGGGTCAGCTTCTAATAAATTTACAAACATATGCTACAACGATTTATTACAATGGAATATTCGAGTGCTTGCGAGCAGGGTTCTGCAAACGCTTGGTTGCCAACGACTGCAAAGCACGGATAATACGGAAACGAGTGTTACGTGGCTCGATTACATCGTCGATATAGCCATAGCGAGCTGCGTTGTAAGGGTTCGAGAACAGATCCTTGTACTCCTGCTCCTTCTCTGCTACAAACTTAGCCTTCTCTGCAGGGTCGGTGAACTCAGCCAAAGCCTTAGCGTGCAATACCTCAACAGCACCCGATGCACCCATAACTGCGATCTCAGCCGATGGCCAAGCGTAGTTGATATCACCACGGATGTGCTTCGACGACATCACGATATAAGCACCACCATAAGCCTTACGCAATGTAACTGTTACCTTTGGTACAGTAGCCTCGCAGTATGCGAAGAGCAACTTTGCACCGTGGCAGATAACGCCACCATACTCCTGAGTTGTACCAGGCAAGAATCCAGGAACATCAACGAGGGTTACGAGTGGAATGTTGAATGCGTCGCAGAAACGAACGAAGCGAGCAGCCTTACGCGAAGCGTTGATATCGAGCACACCTGCCATGAACTTAGGCTGGTTAGCGATGATACCTACCGACTGACCATTGAAGCGAGCGAAGCAAGTAATGATGTTCTTAGCATACGAAGCTGACGACTCAAGATACTCGCCGTTGTCAACGATAGCCTTGATAACGTCGTACATATCGTAAGCCTGGTTAGGGTTGTCAGGGATAATCTCGTTGAGCGAATCCTCCAAGCGAGCGATATTGTCGGTGCACATTGCCAATGGAGCATCCTCCATATTGTTCTGTGGCATATACGAGATGAGGTTGCGAATCAATGCGATACCCTCCTCCTCGGTATCAACTGCGAACTGTGCTACGCCCGACTTTGTGGTGTGAACAACTGCGCCACCCAACTGCTCCTGGGTTACATCCTCACCGGTAACGGTCTTAACAACCTTTGGACCAGTCAAGAACATATTCGAAGTGTTCTTCTTCATAATGATGAAGTCGGTCAATGCTGGCGAGTAAACTGCACCACCTGCGCAAGGGCCGAAGATAGCCGAGATCTGTGGGATAACGCCCGACGACATTACGTTACGCTGGAAAATGTTAGCATAACCTGCCAAAGCATTTACACCCTCCTGGATACGAGCACCACCCGAGTCGTTCAAGCCGATGCAAGGTGCACCATTACGCATTGCCATATCCATAACCTTGCAGATCTTGTCAGCCAAAGCCAACGACAACGAACCTGCAGTAACGGTGAAGTCCTGTGCAAATACGTAAACGAGGCGGCCATCGATAGTACCGTAACCTGTTACTACGCCATCACCAAAAGTGTGCTTCTTCTCCATACCGAAGTCGTAGCAACGGTGAGTTACGAACATATCGAACTCCTCGAAGCTACCCTCGTCGAGCAACATCTGAATACGCTCACGAGCGGTGTACTTACCCTTCTCGTGCTGCTTTGCGATA
>JAZLDJ010000055.1:0-2369 GCA_045614685.1 Alistipes sp.
CAAAAACTACCCATATATTCTTTATATATAGGTATAAAACTACACTTTGTATGAAAAGATTGTACTTCACACTTCTATGTGTTGTTCTATCTCTTTCGGGGTGTGTGCAACCTGATGACGGAGTAGATACTCCCGCAACACCAGGTCACACAACAATCAAAGCCACAACTGCACAACTTGAACTGGCGCTTCAGCAGGAGGTTTTGGTGGGTAGCAACGACCACACCTGGTCGAAGGGCTGCTACATCGGAGCTTTCGGTAGCGAAGGTGGCAAGAATGCCAAGTATACCCTCTTCAACGACTATGAAGGAGCGGTGGAGGGCCTATTCTATGGTGCAGAGCTTAAGGGCAACATCTACGCCTACTATCCTTACGACAAGGAGGCTACGGCAGATGGCTCGAAGGTGGCTCTCACAATCCCCGACACTCAGACCTACGATGCTGACCTCGTGACTCAGTTCGAGGCTAATAGCAAAACGTTGGTCGCAAAATCTACTGACGGCGATGTGGCTCTTGGCCACCTCTATGGTTGCCTAGGCATCTCTATTAAGGGTAACTTCACCGTGCAGTCAATCACACTGAAGAGCACAAACCAGCCTCTCGCAGGTCGTATTGCTTTCGACTTCGAGAACGATATGGAGGCTTCGGCAGTGGCTCGTTCGCTCTATTCGCTCACACTCAACTGCGGTGAGGGCGTGCAGACAAGCGAGGAGACTCCAGCAACGCTCTATGTGATGTTGCCTCCTGCAACATACTCGGCATTGAGCATCGAAGTGGTAACTACAGATGGCGTAATCTCGAAGCAGCTCAATGGCTCGCACACCGTCAAGCGCGTTGTGGCGACAACTTCTGAAGAGTCGTTGTCGAGCGGTACTATCGTGGCGGACTTTACCACCTTGACTCTCGGTGAGCAGAGTGAGGCATCGCCTCGTACTTGGAAGGCGGGTGCCGAGATTGGTATCTTCTCGGAGAACTCGAAGAACACCAAGTTCTCGCTCGCAGCATCGAGCGCAGGTAAGGCTCAGGGCGAGTTTGTAGGTGCAGCAAGCACAGGCGCAGTAACCGCCTACTATCCATATAGCGCAAATGCAACCCTTGCAGATGGCGTTCTTACACTTACAGCAAACGATACACAAATCTACAATAGCGATTTGCTCGCGCAGTTCGTAGACTCAACCCCATTTATGGTGGCTCAGGGCGAGGAGGGAGTAGACCTCTCGTTTGAGTATGTTATGGGCGTCGTTGGCGTACGTGTATGTGCCGATATGAAGGTTAAGTATATAACCCTCACTTCGTCGAAACCTCTTGCAGGTAAACTCTTGGTGGATACCGCCAATGGTTATGTTTGTGGCGCTGCTGAGGTGGGAACAAAGAGTATTATCACGCTCGATGCAAGTGCAGTGTTGCCAGAGAGTTTGATGGCAAACCCTCAGACCTTCTATTTGACTCTCCCTGCGGGTGAGTACGACGACCTCAACATCGCGGTTACATCCGACGATGGCAGTTCGTTGATTAAGAATATTGGCGACAAGGTGGTCATCAACAAGATGAACCTCTCGACTCTCAGCGAGGATATCACATATCAGACCATCAACGTCGAACTCGAGGATGTGGAGTATGCCAAGAGAGGCTGGTCGGCCGACGACTATGTCGCAGTCTACGACGCAACTCGTGGCAAGCTTATCAACTCGAATGTGCAGGTGAAGTCGGCACTCGATGCTCGCATTGTGGCTCCAGGTGCGCCTGAGGAGGTTTACCACCTTGTATATCCTGCTTCGGCAGTCACTTCGCTCGATAGCAAGGCTGTTGTGGAGTTCCCTGCAGTGCAGACCTACACAAACGAGGCTATCGACAAGGCTGCCCAAATCTATGTTGGTCGTAGCCAGGAGGGCAAGGGCGAGATGTATCTCCTTTCGTCGATTCTCGGCGTAACCGTAACATCGACCTATGCAGATTGCAAGATTTCGTCGGTAATCCTCAAGAGTAAGAGCATGCCTTTGGCAGGTGTTGCTACCGTAGATATGAACTACGCAGAGCGCCCTGTGGCAACGCTCTCTAAGATAAAGAATAGCATACAACTCCACTTTGCCGAGCCTTTGGTGTTGGCAAATGGCGAGAGTCGTACGCTCTATATCGCAGTTCCGGCTGCGAGTTATCCAGCCGAGGAACTTTCGGTGGCAGTAAGTGCATCGTTGGGCGCAACCGTCACAACAAGCGTTTCGGCTATCGAGGCCGTTCCTGCTTCGCTCAGCGAGATGGCGGTCTCTACCGTAAAGTCTACAAACCTCTCGGCAGGCGAGAAGTATGCAAACTGCTTCGTTCTTCCGAACAAGAAGGGTTGGTATATGTTTGACGCTCGTTCGAAGGGT
>JAZLDJ010000056.1:0-9160 GCA_045614685.1 Alistipes sp.
CTCGTTTGCACTATGCCGAGCCGCGAGGAGGAAAAGCCTGCGCAGCAGGATTAGCATAGTAAGCCTATGTGAGCATTTCGCTATCCGACGCACTCGTGCAAAAAGAACTCATCAGAACGATTTTAAAAAAGATTTTAAAAAGATAGAGGCTCTCTCACGAGAGCCTCTATCTTTTACAAGTAGGAGAGAACTACTGCTTTGCAGCCTCTACCGATACCTTGCGGAACTCCTTCAAGAGCTTCGAGAGCTCCAAAGCAGCCTTACGTGCGCGAGTACCTGCAGCCTTGTTATTCTTCTCTACCTGAGCAGCAGCGTTTGCCTGGAAAGCAGCAACCTGTGCATTGATCTGATCTACTAATGCTTTCA
The DNA here is from genome assembly GCA_045614685.1 of Alistipes sp. Classification (GTDB taxonomy): domain Bacteria; phylum Bacteroidota; class Bacteroidia; order Bacteroidales; family Rikenellaceae; genus Alistipes. The sequence goes on from JAZLDJ010000056.1 coordinate 367, forward strand.
TAACTTTTTAATTATTAGTTGTTATTGGTTTGTTGATACAAATATAAACTTTTTTTTTGAATTCAAAAAATTTTTTTCAAAAAAAATATTCCAAAATTACATTTTTAAACATTTTTCAACCAACTATGGGTATGTTTTTTGATAAATAGCGCAAGAAAAGAGTGTTTTCTATAAAAAAGAGAGATACGCTATGAAAATTTTATCAAACCTATCTGTTTGGTTGGTAGCGATACTGTTGCTGACCGCCTGTAGGGGAGCTCACACCGAGGGCATTGCCGAGCCGATGACTATAGATGTTGCGCGCGTCGAGGCCAAAATGTTGCCCTACACCAAGGAGTTTATAGCACCCATTGCGGCAAACTACTCGGCCACCATACAGCCACGCATTGCTGGATTTCTGCAAAAGTCGTCATTCAAGAATGGAATGCCTGTGAAGCAGGGCGACTTGATATTTGTATTGGACGATGCACCTCAACGTGCAAATAGGTTAGCTGCCGAAGCAGCCCTATCATCGGCCAAGGCAAAGGCTGCGGAGGCCAAACGCAACTACCAGCGCGCCATACCTTTGGTACGCATAGATGCTATAAGTCGCACCCAATTCGACCAATACAAAGCCGAGAATTTGGCTGCCATAGCGACGGTAAAGTCGGCCGAGCAGAATCTTTACAATGCCCGTCTAGACGAGAGTTACACGCTTATATATGCTCCCATCGGAGGCATCATATCCTCGTCGGCAGCAGTTGCGGGCGACTTCGTAGGCCCAGGAACACAGTTTGCAACACTCACCACTATACAGAACATTGACACCGTATGTGTAGATTTGGCTATTCCAATGAGCGAATATCTGGCCGCGTCGGGGCGTAGGGCGTTCTCCTACGACAATGCAACGCTCCTATCGGACATACGTCTGCAGGTGGCCGATGGTAGCGAATATGCTGAGGAGGGATTCTATAAATACACGCGCCAAAGCATAGCTAGCGAGATGGGTACGATTGTGCTTGTCATAGGCTTTCGCAATCCGAACTATGCCCTGAAGACGGGACAATTTGCACGCGTGAAGGCTACTATAGGGTTGGAACGTAAGCAGATTGTAATACCTCAACGTGCCGTAAACAGGGTACAGAACATCGCCTCTGTGTGGGTTATTCGTGCCGACGCGACCGCCGAATACCGCAAGGTGGAGTTGGGCCCAACCTTAGGCGAGGAGTGGGTAGTGCAGAGTGGGCTCGAGGAGGGTGAGATGATTGCCACAACGGGACTGCAGAAACTTCGCAATGGTGCAAAAGTTCGCATAGCAGAGAAGGGAGGAGGCAACAATGAATAACTTCTTTATCCGTCGGCCTATTTTTGCCATTTCGTTGGCGGTGATTATAGTGTTGCTTGGCATAATATCTATCGGCAACCTCGCCATCGAGCAATATCCAGACATCACGCCTCCCGTAGTGGAGGTTACCGCTTCGTACGAGGGAGCCGATGCCGAAACGGTGAATAATGCCGTGGCAACGCCTATAGCCGAGAGTGTTATGGGCGTAAGCGATATGCTCTATATGCAGGCGACAAGCGCCAACGACGGCTCGATGACCTTACAGGTGACATTCGACATAGAGTCGGATGCCGACCTCGACGCCATCTTTACGCAAAATCGCGTATCGTCGGCAATGGCCAAATTACCATCATCCGTTACCGAGCAAGGCGTGGTTACACGCAAGACTCAAACGGGCTTTCTGATGGTGTATGCTCTATATAGTGATGGTCGCTACGACGAGAGTTTCCTCGCAAACTACGCCTACATAAATCTCGAAAACGAGCTACTCAAGATAAATGGCATAGGCAAGGTGGATATTATGGGTGCTGGCGAGTATGCTATGCGCGTATGGCTACGGCCCGATCTGCTCGCCTATTATAATATATCGGTAAGCGATATCCTCTCGGCCATAGCCACCGAGGCGGGGCTCTACCCTGCTGGTGAGTTCGGTGCTGAGCCCACTCCCGCAACTACGCAATTCACCTACACGGTGACTATGCCTCGCCAAATATCTACGGCCGAGGAGTTCGGAAATATTCTGCTCCGCACCACCGAGAAGGGTCAGCAGGTGCGGCTGCGCGATGTGGCGAGTGTGGAGTTGGGCAACCAGACCTATGGCTCATCGTCGCGCTTTGGCAAGATGCCAACAACAATCATCACCATATACCAAGAACCAGGCTCGAATGCTGTAGCGTTGGGCAAGGAGGTAAAGGCAAAGATGGCTGAACTAGCCGAGCGTATGCCCGATGGCATAGCCACCGAGGTGCTTGTGGATGGCACAAAGAGCATCACGGCAGGTATTCGCGAAATCTTCGAGACGCTCGTCATAGCCCTTGTTTTGGTAATTGTGATAATCTATCTATTCCTTCAGGATTGGCGCGCCACGCTCATACCGCTTATCGCCATACCCGTATCTATCATCGGCACATTTATGGTATTTCCGTTGTTGGGCTTCACCATAAACATAGTATCGTTGCTCGGATTGGTGCTCTCGGTGGGCTTGGTTGTGGACGACGCCATCGTTGTGGTCGAGGCGGTACAAGCGGGTATCGAGCGTGGGCTATCGCCTCGGAAGGCCACCGAGGAGGCTATGAGCAAGGTGACTTCGCCCATTGTTGCCACCACGATTGTGCTCTTGGCGGTCTTTATACCCATCTCCTTCTCGGGTGGTATCTCGGCACGACTGTTTCAGCAGTTTGCCATAACCATTTCGGTGTCGGTGCTCTTCTCGATGATAAACGCCTTGTCGCTATCGCCTGCACTATGTGCCAAGCTTCTACGCAAGCGCAAGGAACATACAACAGGGCTCTTTGGTGCATTCAACCGTCTCTTCGAGCGTGCAATGGGGCGATACGCCTCGACCGTATCGCACATAGTGGCTCGTTGGCGCACAACCATTGCTATGGTAGCGATTATGGCCGTAGCGATTGTGGCGGTATTGAAGCTACTGCCAAGTGGATTCTTGCCCGAGGAGGACCAGGGATTTTTCACAATATCGGTTACTGCGCCCGACAATACAGCCCTTGCACGCACCGAGCAAATAATGGCCAAGGTCGATTCGGTGACGAAGGCCTCGCTACCTATTGTCGAGAGCACGGGCGTAGTCTCGGGATTCAACCTTATTTCGGGTGTAGCGGCAACCAACTGCGGAGTGATTTTCGTGAAGCTCACCGACTTCGACAAGCGCAAGATGTCGGCTATGGAGGCGGTAGCGACCATCAACGAGCGGCTCTACTCGGCTATTCCCGAGGCGGAGTGTGGAGCATTTGTATCGCCCTCGATACCTGGTTTGGGTGTGACGTCAGGCGTAACGTTCGAGCTACAAGATCGAGCCGGCAAGGGAACTGCCTATCTTGCCGAGCAGAGTGACAAACTTTTGGCGGCGCTACGCAAGGAGCCACGCATACGCTCGGCCTCGACCGAGTTTCGCAATGGCGTGGCTCAAAAGCGCCTCGCCATCGACAAGGAGCACGCACAGATGAGTGGCGTATCGCTCTCGTCGCTCTACTCCGAGACGGCAACGCTCCTCGGAGGTCGAATGATAAACAACTTCAACCTCTATGGACGCCTATACCAAAGCTATCTGCAAGCAGCGCCCAAGTATCGCACCGATGCCTCATCGCTCGAGAGCTACTACCTAAAGAATGGCAACGGAGAGAGTGTTCCGCTCACTACCTTTGTAGAGGTGCGCGACACTACGGGCGTGGAGTATATCTCGCAGTTCAACCTCTACCGCTCCATTGGCATAAATGTTATGCCCAAGGCGGGCGCTTCGACGGGTGATATTATGGCTGACATAGAGCGTGTAGCCCGTCAGACCCTGCCCGACGACACCGCGATTGCGTGGAGTGGAGTGTCGTTTCAGGAGCACGAGGAGGGCGGCAAAGGGCTTTGGGTGTTTCTGATTGCCTTTGTATTTGTGTTTTTCACACTCTCATCGCTCTACGAGAGTTGGAGTCTACCGCTTGCTATTGTGAGTGGAGTTCCGCTAGCGGTGGTGGGGGCACTATTCGGCGTGGGGGTGGCTCACCTTATTGCACCACAATTCATCAACGATATCTACATGCAGATTTCGTTGGCTATGTTGATTGGCTTGGCCGCCAAGAACTCTATTTTGGTGGTGGAGTATGCCGACAAACTCTTCCGCGAGGAGCGGCAATCGCTACTGGAGGCGACAATAAATGCTGCAAAGATGCGTGTTAGACCTATCCTGATGACCGCCTTTGCCTCGATACTCGGTATGTTGCCGTTGGTATTCGCCTCGGGCGTATACTCCACGGCTCGAAATATTATGGGTGTATCGCTGGTGAGTGGTCTACTCTTTGCCACTCTGTTTGGCGTGGTGCTCTACCCTGCGCTCTACTACTTGGTGGGCAGACTTGCACGTTTCGAACAAAGACGAAAGGAGGAAGATTATGCGTAGTATACCTTATATATTATTAATAGCACTATTCGCGTCGTGCTCTCCACGTCTTGCGCAACCGAGGCTATCGCAGCAGAAGGAGTATCTCTTTGGCAAGGCATTCGCTACCGACTCCATCTCGCTCGATGACGGATGGTGGCAGATGTTTGGCGACTCCACGTTAAACTATCTTGTCGAAAAGGCATTGGCGCAGAATCGCTCACTGCAAATTGCAGCCTCGCGCATAGAGGAGGCACGCAACAACCTCGTCGTGACGCGCGCTGCCTACTGGCCGTCGTTCTCGGGCGAGGTATCAGCCGAAGCTAACTACGAAAGTGCGAGTGGCGACGTGGCGCAGAGGTACAAAATTCTCCCTTCGGCAAGTTGGGAGCTACCACTCTTTGGCTCGTTACGTCACGCCACTGAGGGGGCAAAGGCTGCCATAGAGTACGAAGTTTGGCAATATCGAGGGGTAAAGATCGCGCTCGAAGCGGAGGTTGCCACCGCCTACTTCACGCTATTGCAGTATCGGCAGGATTTAAAAATAGCCAAGCGCAGTAGCGAACTACGACGCGAAATGGTGGGGTTGGTGGATTCGCTCTATCGTTATGGCTTTGCCTCGGGCGTAAATCTCGAGCAAGCACGAAGTCTACTCTACGCTGCCGAGGTGGATATTCCGCGCTACGAAAGTGCCATTGCACAGACCATACTCTCGCTTTCGACCCTTACGGGCGAGAGTGCCGAGTCGCTGATGGGGGTTGGAGCAAGCGAGCGAACAATGACGAACGACTATAGTCCCTACGACATCGCCATTGGCGTGCCATCGGATATTCTGCACCGCCGACCCGATGTTATGTCGGCATACTACACCGCGCAGCAGAGTGCCGCCGAGGTGGGCTTGGCTCGTTCAGCTCGACTACCGTCGATTACGATTTCGCTCGACGGAGGTAGTGCCACCGAGAAGTTCGCTTCGCTATTTACAAAGAGTGGTTGGGTGGCGGATGCTCTCGCCTCGTTGACGCAGCCCATCTTCAACTTCGGAGGGTTGCGACGTCGCGAGTTGGCAGCACGCGAGGCCTACAAGCAGAGCCTGCTCGCCTACGAGAAGAGTTATTCCGATGCGTTAGCCGATGTGGAGAGTGCCTTGGAGGCTATCACAAACTCGCGACAAGAGTTGATGCGCTATGCTGGATTGGTCAAGTCGTACCGCAATATCGCGGTGATGAACTACGCACTCTATCGCAACGGACTCTCGGGCTATCTCGACGTGATTGATGCCGAGCGCTCGCTCTACTCGGCACAGATGCAATTCGAAAACCTCGTTGCACAGCAATACATCAACTACATCACACTATGCAAGGCATTGGGAGGAGGAATGCAAAATGCAAAATCACTCACTACTCACTAATATGAAATGTCGCGGTAGTTGCACTTGTGCGCAATGGTACCCTGTTCGAGGAGTACCATTCCGTACTTGGCACGTAGGATTGTCTTCATGGTCTTGGCATCCATAGTGTGCCACGACGGAAGTGGCTCGGATGAGGTAATATAGATAACCTCGCCACCATTTTTGAGGGCGTATTGCTCTACCGCACGAAAGCGCTCGCGCACATCCTCGTCGAGAGTGGTCTGCTCGCAGAAGAGAAGATAGGCCTTTGGCATAGCGAGAATCTCGGCAGTGCGGTCATTACCCTCGAAGTCGCTGATTTGGAACTCCAACACAGTAGCCTCATACTCCGTTGTAGTGCCCTCGGTGCGGGTATCGACCCACTCCCACAAATCTTCGTTCTGCCACTCACTATCCTCGACAGCAAACTCGCGCAGCTCGCCCGTAGTGCGGTTGCGATAGATGAGCACCACCTTCTCGGCACTAGGCTCAGAGAGGGCGGCATCCATCTCTTCGGTGATATTCGTACCCACCTTGTATGGCAGAAAATCTATCATCGGAAGGTGGCGATAGCTATATATGCCAAGGCCAAATGCGAGAATCAGCACCACAGTCATAGCTCCATTCGCCCATTTCGTGCGGTCGAAGAGTGGCTCGGTGCGATAGTAGTACCAAACACACACAGCCATAGGTAGCAGTGCCACATTCTTGGCGAAGGTCTGCCAAGGTGTGAGTTTTACGGCCTCGCCAAAGCAACCACAATCCTCCACTGGGACAAATGTGGCACTCAGAAGTGTTAGTATCGTGAAGAATACCATCGTGACAAGGGCTACCACCGAGGTCACGCGTATCTGAGCCTTCAGCAGAAGCAGTCCACCAATGGCAAGTTCCACTCCGCAGAGTAGCAACGAGGCGGCCAAGACCATCCACTCGGGCAGAGCGATATTGTATGCTACGAGATAGTTTTCGAGTACAAAGATAGTTCCCCACGGATCTATAGCCTTGAGGAAACCCGACACAACGAATGTTGCCGCAAGCAGAGTGCGACATACCACAGCAAGGCTCACGAACCAGCATCTATCTCGCAGGAGCAGAGCCATAGCCTTCTACTTTAGAAGTGGAGTAATGGTGGCCTCGATACGCAAGAAAATCTCATCGGGCGAAGCCATCGTGCCCTCGTCGTTGCTGCAATCCACAACCAAGAGCTCGCTATCGCGCTCGGCAGACTCGATATAGACCTCGCGCACGCGCTCCTGAAGCGTGAGCGACTGCTCGTGGATGTCGGTTGCACCATTGAGGTAGCTTCTGTCGTCACCCTCGCGCTGCTCGGTCAAGCGACTCTTCGTGAACGAGAAAGGGACATCCAAGAACAACGACACATCGGGACGCGGAATCTTGTTCACCTCGTACTCGAGGTTGAGAATCCAATCGTTCAGGCGCAAGCGGGCCTCCTTATCGGCAATCTTGGCGCACTGGTAGCCAATGTTCGAATAGACATAGCGGTCGATGATAACAACCTTGCCCTCCTGCAACCACTCGCGAATCTGTGGTGCCATGTCGGCACGGTCGCCCGCATATAGCAGAGCCACGATATATGGGTCTACCTGGTCTACGCCGCCAAGCTCGCCTCGCAAGAAGCGGCCTATCAACTCGCCATAGACAGGTGCGTCGAAGCGAGGAAAGTGAACATACTCGCTCTCGATACCGCGCTCCGAGAACATCTCGCGCAATTTCTTTATCTGGGTAGACTTACCCGCTCCGTCAAGTCCTTCAAGTACGATAAACATAATTCTATATTTGGGCTTTTAGCCATTAGCTATTAGCTTATTATTATTTTAACATTCTTACCGCGCGTTTCAATGCTGAAACAAATGCGTCAATATCCTCCTTATTCGTGTAGAGAGCTATCGAAGCACGGACAACGCCATTGGTGCCATAACGAGCCATAACAGGCTCGGCGCAGTGATGACCCGTGCGAACGGCTACGCCCTGCTTGTCGAGAATCATTCCAATATCGTAGTGGTCGCAACCCTCGACATTGAACGATATAATTGGCGACTTATCGGCCGTTGTGCCATAGATACGCACGCCCTCAATCTTCTGCATCTCCGAAGTAGCGTAGTCGAGCAACTCCTTTTCGTGTGCCTCGACCTCCTCCGCAGAGTAGCTCTGCACAAACTTTATCGCCTCGGCCAAACCCACCGCGCCGATAAAGTTGGATGTTCCAGCCTCGAACTTAAGAGGCAGAGGAGCATAGGTAGTCTTGGCGAAGGTCACCTTATCGACCATATCGCCACCACCCATATATGGAGGCATAGCCTCGAGTAGTTCGCTACGACCATACAACACACCAATACCCGTAGGGCCATAGAGTTTATGTCCCGAGAAGGCGTAGAAGTCGCAATCGAGTACCGCCACATCTACACCACCGTGCACTACTCCCTGGCAGCCGTCAACCACCGCCACAGCACCCACCGAGTGAGCTTTTTCAATAATGCGAGCCAAGTCAGGCTTTGTACCGAGAGTATTAGACGCCTGCGTTACAGCAACGACCTTTGTTCGCTCGTCGACAAGAGTATCGAGCATATCAAGTTCTAACGAGCCGTCATCCGCAACCGGAATAACTCGCAACTCCGCACCCTTGCGCTCGGCAGCCAACTGCCAAGGCACAATATTGGAGTGGTGCTCAATATGGCTGACAACGATATTGTCGCCCTCGCCCAAGTGCTTCTCGCACCACGACGATGCCACCAGGTTGAGCGACATCGTAGCTCCCGAAGTGAAGATAACCTCCTCGCGATGCGCCGCACCGATAAATGCACGCACTACCTCGCGAGCCTCCTCGTAGCGGGCGGTCATCTCCTCGGAAAGAAGGTGTACACCACGATGAATATTGGCGTTATCGTTAAGGAGCAATTCCTCCATCTTCTCCACCACGCAACGCGGTTTCTGCGCCGTAGCACCACTATCGAGATAGGTC
>JAZLDJ010000057.1:0-3243 GCA_045614685.1 Alistipes sp.
CGTATCTGCTTGGCATTCACAATGTTACCATTATGCGCTACTGCAAACGAGCCTGTATTATGCAAGAAGCACAAAGGCTCGATATTGTCGGAACTACGACCACCTGCGGTGGTGTAGAGAAGGTGTCCGAGGCACATATTGCCCTCCAACTTAGAGAGTCGCTCCTCGTTGAATACCTCCTGAACGAGTCCGTGACCACGATGACGGTGCATCTTGCCATTTGTTTCGACACTCGCCATACCGCAGCCCTCTTGACCGCGGTGCTGCATTGCGTGGAGTCCGTAATAGACCAAAGACGAGGCGTGCTCAACGCCGTATACTCCTAAAACACTCATATAAAAAACTTATCAGTTTTTCAATTCAAAATTCAAAATTCAGAATTCAGAATTATTTATAACTCAATTTTGCATTTTGCATTCTTTACTTTGTAAAGTATGCTACTGCATTAGCGAAGATGTTCTGACGCTTCTCACCTGCGATGTTCTTGAACAGATAGTCGTCGTAACGCTCTGTGTGGACCATCTTGCCGAGAATCTGTCCATTCTTCGAGATGATACCCTCGATACCGTACGACGAGCCGTTAGGGTTGTGTGGCGCATCGGTCGTAGCGTTGCCCTCCATATCGGCATACTGGAACGCCACCTGACCATTTGCGAACAACTCCTCAGCCATCTCCTCGCTAACCACAAACTTACCCTCGCCGTGGCTCACTGCAATAGAGTGCAAATCGCCAACCTCGAACGACGACAACCAAGGCGAAGCGGTGGTGCCGACACGGGTCGAAACAATCTGCGAGATATGGCGGTGAATATCGTTGTGGAACAATGTAGGCGACTCTGTGGTCATCATACCGAGCTTTCCGTATGGCAACAAGCCCGACTTAACGAGTGCCTGGAAGCCATTGCAGATACCCAAGATGAGTCCTCCACGCTCGATGAGGGCGTGAACTGCCTCGGTTACGGTTGCATTGTTCAACACGCTTGCGATGAACTTACCCGAACCATCTGGCTCGTCACCCAACGAGAAGCCACCACTGAGTACCAAGATATGGCACTTGTTGATAGCCTCGGCCATAGCCTCGATTGAATGAAGCACATCCTCTGGAGTGAGGTTGCGGAATACGCCAATATGGGTCTCGGCACCCTCACGCTCGAATGCTCGTGCTGTATCGTAGTCGCAGTTTGTACCTGGGAATACAGGCAAGTAAACCTGCACCTTCTCCACCTTCTCGCCCTTGTATGTAGGGGCTACGGCGGTGTGGTTGCTCTCACGGCACTTCTCGCCCGACTTGCCCTTAGCAGGGTAAATCTTCTCGAACTTAGCGGTATTTGCCTCGTACAACTCTGCCAACGAGAACTTCTCGCCCAACACTTCGATAGTCTGCTCGGCTACGGTCTCACCAACCTTAACTGCGCCCTCGAATGCCTCCTTAGCCTCGACCAAAATCGAGCCGTAAGAGTAGTCGAATAGGGTAGCCTCGTCGCAAGTGAGGGTTGCACCAATCTCGTTACCGAACGACATCTTAGCAACAGCCTCCGCTACGCCACCAAAGCCGATTGCGTAGGCCGAAACGATATTTCCATTGTGAATCTCCTCGGTCACCTTCTTGAAGTTAGCCTTCAACTCGTCGGTATTTGGAGTGTAGTCTGCGTTAGGGTTATGCTTAACGAGGTACAAGCCATTGCCCGCCGCCTTGAACTCAGGGCTGATAGCCTTGCGTGCGTCGAGCGTTGTGATACCGAATGCGATGAGGGTTGGTGGAACGTTGATATTCTGGAATGTACCACTCATAGAGTCCTTACCGCCAATCGAAGGCAACTCAAATGCCTTCTGCATACGGATAGTACCGAGCAATGCCGACATTGGCTTGCCCCACGAGCGAGCATCGGTCATACGCTCGAAGTACTCCTGATACGAAAAGCGCATCTTCTCGTACGAAGCACCCGAAGCCACAACCTTAGCGATAGCCTCCACTACGGCATACTCAGCACCGTGATATGGCGACCAAGCCGAGATGTATGGGTTGAAACCAAACGCCATAACACTCGCTGTAGAGGTCTTACCGTGGCGTACTGGCAAGGTCTGCATCGAAACCTGAGTCTCGGTGCGCTGGGTCTTACCTCCGAATGGCATCAAGACGGTCGAGCGACCGATGGTCGAGTCGAACATCTCGCACAAGCCTCGCTGCGAAACTACGTTATTATCCTTCAAATTGTTGAGCATCTTCTCGCGGAGCGATGCACCCTCCACCTCGCGGCAGAATGGGTTGCGCTCCTCGATTGCGCCCAAAGTAATCTTTGTGTAGTGTGGAGCACCTGCCGAGTCGATAAACTCGCGCTTGAGGTCTGCCACCTTCTCGCCCTTGTAGAACATACGCATACGGCGAGTGTCGGTAACGTCGGCTACGTGGGTAACCTCCACATTCTCCTCGTGGCAGAGGGCTACCATAGCCTCCACATCCTTCTTCTCAACCACTACGGACATACGCTCCTGCGACTCCGAAATAGCCAACTCGGTAGCGTTCAATCCGTTATACTTTACAGGTACGCGGTCGAGGTAGATATCCAAGCCGTCGGTCAACTCGCCGATAGCCACCGATACACCTCCCGCACCAAAGTCGTTCGACTTCTTAATCAAACGAGTTACATCGCCACGACGGAACAAGTGCTGAATCTTACGCTCCTCAGGGGCATTTCCCTTCTGCACCTCCGAGCCACACTCCTCCAACGAAGCGGTGGTGTGTTGCTTCGATGAGCCTGTAGCTCCACCGATACCGTCACGACCTGTACGACCACCAAGCAAGAGGACTACATCGCCTGGTGCAGGGCTCTCGCGACGAACATCCTCCGCCTTAACAGCACCTACAACAGCACCTACCTCCAAACGCTTAGCAACATAGTCGTCGTGGTAAATCTCACGCACATGGGTTGTAGCCAAGCCAATCTGGTTTCCGTAGCTCGAATAGCCAGCAGCCGCCTTGCGAGAGATAATGCGCTGTGGCAACTTGCCCTCCATAGTCTCGTCTACACCTTTATATATATCGCCTGCACCCGTCACACGCATAGCCTGGTAGACATACGCACGACCTGACAGTGGGTCACGAATAGCACCACCCAAGCAGGTCGAAGCACCGCCAAACGGCTCAATCTCGGTAGGGTGGTTGTGGGTTTCGTTCTTGAACTGCAAGAGCCACTTCTCCTTCTGGCCCTCGATATCTACATCAACGAAGATAGAGCAAGCGTT
>JAZLDJ010000058.1:0-24936 GCA_045614685.1 Alistipes sp.
TTGTCGAAGTTCGCTTTGGAGGTTGACTACAACAAGAAGACCACCGAGTGGATGTTGGCATACGACGGTCGTAAGGAGGAGCCTGTCACCTTGCCTGTGAAGTTCCCATTGTTGCTCGCTCAGGGCGCCGAGGGTATTGCCGTAGGTCTTGCATCGAAGATTCTGCCACACAACTTCAACGAGTTGATTTCTGCCTCTATAGCCCACCTCAAGGGCGAGGAGTTCCAGCTCTATCCCGACTTCCCAACGGGAGGTATGATTGATGTGTCGCGCTATAACGATGGCTTGCGTGGTGGTGCAGTGAAGGTGCGTGCCAAGATTTCGAAGTTGGATAAGAACACTTTGGCCATCACCGAGATTCCATTCTCGACCACTACCGAGAGCATCAAAGACTCTATCCTCAAGGCCAACCAAAAGGGCAAGATTAAGATTCGTCGCGTCGACGATAATACGGCACGCAAGGCGGAGATTATCGTGCAGGTGGCAGCCGGAGAGTCGTGCGACAAGACCATCGATGCACTCTACGCCTTCACTTTGTGCGAGGTGTCGATTTCTCCAAATGCTTGCGTCATCAAGGACGATAAACCAGCCTTTATGGGCGTGAGCGAGATTCTTCGCCACTCGGCAGAGCACACCAAGGGACTCCTTAAGATGGAGTTGGAGATTGCCTTGGCCGAGCATAACGAGGCTTGGCACGCTGCATCGTTGGAGCGCATCTTCATCGAGAATAAACTCTACCAGCTCATCGAGGGCTGTAAGTCGCGTGAGGAGGCATACGCAGCCGTAGATAAGGGCCTCGAGCCATTTAAGACGTTGCTTCGTCGCGAGGTTACATTGGAGGATGTTCAGCGCCTCACCGAGCTGAAGTTCATCCGTATCTCGCGCTACGATTCGGACAAGGCCGACAACGAGATTAAGCAGATCGAGAAGGATATCAAGCAGGTGAAGCACGACTTGGCTCACCTCACCGAGTATGCTATCGCCTACTTCGAGCACATCCGCGAGAAGTATGGCAAGGGCAAAGAGCGTCAGACCGAGATTCGCGAGTTCGACTCTATCGAGGCTACCAAGGTTGCCGTATCGAACGCAAAACTCTACGTAGACCGTGAGGAGGGCTTCTTCGGTATCGGTAAGTCGATGAAGGATGCCGAGTATGTCTGCGACTGCTCGGATATCGACGATGTTATTGTCATCCTTCGCGATGGCCGCTACGTCATCAAGAAGGTGGCAGAAAAGTGCTTCGTAGATAAGAATATATATTATATAGGTGTCTTCAAGCGCAACGACGAGCGCACCATCTACAATGTGCTCTACCGCGACGGCAAGGGAGGCCCTGTCATGATGAAGCGTTGTGCCATCAAGGGCATCACTCGCGACAAGGAGTACGACCTCACGAAGGGTACCGAGAAGAGCGACATCCTCTATCTCTCGGTCAACCCTAATGGCGAGGCCGAGGTGTTGAAGGTATACTTCCGTCCACGTCCACGTCTGAAGAAGATGATTGTAGACTTGGACTTCTCGGAACTTGCAATCAAGGGACGCCAGTCGCAGGGTAACCTCTTCTCGCGCTATCCAATCCACAAGATTGTCTTGAAGGAGAAGGGTGTATCGACCCTCGCAGGACAGAATATCTGGTGGGACGAGGATGTACGTCGCCTCAATAGCGATGGTCGTGGTGTGCTTATTGGCGAGTTCAAGGGCAACGACAAGATTGTTGTGTGGACCGCCAAGAACTTGGCCTACATCACAGGCTTCGACACGCAGCAGCACTTCCCAGACGACACTCTGCGTGTAGAGCGCTACGAGCCAGGCAAGATATACAACGTCTGCTACTTCGACAAGGAGCAGGGCTACTACTATATGAAGCGTTTCCAGCTAGAACAGAGCGATAAAACGCAGTATTTCCTTGATGAGGATGGCTCGTGCCGCTTCGAGTGCATCTCGAGTGCAAAGGGTGCTCAGTTGCAGATAACCTACAAGGGTGCTCACGAGAATCGCCCTGCCGATATGGTCGATGTCGAGGAGTTTGTAGGCGTGAAGTCGTGCAAGGCAAAGGGCAAGCGTCTCACCACATTCGACGTTGCAACTTTGACCTTCATCGAGCCTGAGGTTATCGAGCCCGAGCCTACCGACGAGGAGCCAATCGACGAGGATATCGAGCCAATCGAGGAGATTGTCGACGAGGAAACAGAGGTTGTAATACCAGTGAATAATAGCGGCACTCCAATCGAGATTATCCGCAACGACGTGGACGATAACAATACCGAACAGTTAAACCTATTTTAGTGAGTAGAGAGTAGTGAGTATTTGAAAAATAAAAACTCTCCACTCTCAACTCTCAACTCTCAACTCTCAACTCTCAACTCTCAACTCAATAAGAGCATATGCGATTATACTTAATAGGTTATATGGCGACCGGAAAGAGTACCCTTGGTCGCAAGGTGGCAAAGCGCACCGAACTGCCATTCCTCGACACAGACAAGATGCTCGAGGATGCAGAGGGTGCAGCGTGTGCCGACATTATGACCTATGCTGGCGAGGAGTATTTCCGCGAGGCCGAGCGCAGGGCATTGGAGCAGACTGCAGAGTACGAAGATGTCATTGTCTCGACTGGTGGAGGACTTCCCGTGTGGGGAGATAATCAGGCGTGGATAGCCGAGCACGGAGGGTCGGTCTATCTGAAGCGCACCCCCGAGCAGATACTCTCGCGTCTTTCGCCTCACGGACGACAGAAACGCCCGAAGTTTAGGGGAAAGAGCGACGAGGAGCTGTTGCAGTTTATGCACGAGCACCTGGCCGAGCGCGAACCTATATACGCCAAGGCCGATGTCGTTATAGATTGCGACACATTGAACGACTACGAAATAGTGGACAAACTTGTAGAACTCATCCAAACCAATAAAAATTAACTTTTAACTCCCCATGATTGGTGTTTTCGATTCGGGTTTTGGAGGTATCTCCGTATGGCAGGCGTTGCACGATGCACTGCCCAACGAGTCGTTGGTCTATCTCGGCGATGGAGCACGCTGCCCCTATGGCTCACGCAGCCGTAGCGAGGTGCGCGATTTCACGTTCGAAGCCGTAGAGCGCCTCTTGGCCGAGGGTTGCAAGTTGATAGTTGTGGCGTGTAACACCGCTACTGCGGTGGCTATCAAGGAGTTGCGCGAAAGTTATCCGAACATTCCGTTCGTAGGTCTCGAGCCGGCAGTTAAACCCGCTGCCCTCACCACCAAGTCGGGTGTAATAGGCGTGCTCGCAACAAAACGTTCGTTGGAGGGAGACCACTTCCGTCGTGCCGAGGAGCGTTATGGCTCGGAGGTGAAGATTCTCAAGGCCGTAGGCGAGGGCTTTGTCGAGGCTGTCGAGCACAACGAGGAGCATACGCCCGAGACCGAGGCGTTGGTCCGCAAGGCTGTGGAGCCACTTGTGAAGGGCGGAGCCGATAAGATAGTGCTGGGCTGCACCCACTACCCATTCTTGCGTAGCGTCATCGAGCGCATAGCAGGTGATGGGGTAGAGGTCGTCGATTCGTCGGAGGCTGTGGCACGCAGAGTGGGAGTTCTGCTCGACGAGAATGGCTTACGAGAGGAGACTACATCTCCCGAGTACCGATTTTTGACCTTTGCAGATGAGGAGTATGCCGAAGGTCTACGAAGAAAAGCATTTAAGAAATAAAACGAAAAACTAAATATGGCAAGTAAGAATACATCATCTTCGAAGAGTGCATCGAAGAGCAAGAGCAGCAGTGCCGACCAGGCAACATCCCAGAGCAAGTGGGAGAAGGCAAGCTGGATAGGCGGATTGTTTGTAATGTTCATTTCTCTCTATGTGCTGGTGGCTACCATCGCCTATATCTGCGTGTGGAAGCACGACTATGCACTGTTGTGCAACCACCTGAGCACAGGCGAGCCACAACCGTTCAGCAATGTCTGTGGCGAGTTGGGCGCAGTAGTGGGCAATGCACTTATTGGCAAGTCGTTCGGAGTCTTCGGCATGTTGCTTCCGTTCGTAGGCCTTATTATGGGCGGTCTTATGTTCGCAGGAACACTGCAGAAGGATCGTATCCGCTCGTTGTTGCACGCAGCCGTAAGTATTACCCTTGTCACCATCTGTGGCTCGCTCACTTTGGCTACCATCTCGCACACATCCGAGACCTTCGGAGGTGGTATTGGTGGCGAGTATGGCCGTGCTATGGTTGATATGCTCGAGGGCCATATCGGAGGCGTGGGTATGTGGCTACTCATTGTTGTCTGCTGGATTCTTACAGGCATCTTCATCAGCGCAAGCTTCATCACCTTCCTCAAGCGTACCACTATGGGTGGCGTAGAGCGAGGCAAGGGGTTGTGGGCTTCGTTCAAGAGCTATCTCGAGCGTCGTGAGCAGGCCCGCGCACAAAAGCAAGCCGAGGAGTCTGCTGCATTGGTCAACGATGCAGTGGAGGAGACCACCAGTGTTGTCGTCATTGGCGAGCAACCAACAACTCCTGTAGAACCTACACCAGTAGTACCTACACCCGCAGATGTTGTAGTGGATGTGGCTGATGAGACTGCAGACGCTACAGAGACAACCGAGGAGGTTGGCGAAGTAGAGCAGATTGCCGAGGTAGAGGATCCACAGCCATCGAATATAACACCTATCGAGGTTACTATACATACCGAGGGACAGCTATCTTCGACAGAGGTTGATGAGCATCGTCCGTTCAATCCTGATAGCACTCCCGACTATAAGTTCCCTACAGTCGATTACTTGGTCAACCACGAGAATGGCGTGGAGGTTACAACCGACGAGATAGAACTCAACAAACAACGCATCGAGGAGACCTTGGGCTACTTTGGTGTGCCAATCATCTCGATGAGTGCAACCATTGGCCCAACTGTAACACTTTACGAAATAGTACAGGAGCCTGGCGTTAAGATTGCGCGTGTGCAGGGTCTCGAGAAGGATATTGCACAGTCACTTAAGGCTAGGGGCATCCGTATTATCGCCCCAATTCCTGGCAAGGGCACTATCGGTATCGAGGTGCCAAACATCAATAAGGAGACCGTGTCGATGCGTTCGGCAATTCAGTCCAAGCGTTTCCAGGAGTTTAAGGGCGAGTTGCCAGTTGTTATTGGCCGCACCATCCAGAACGAGAACTTTGTATTCGACCTTGCCAAGATGCCTCACTTGCTTGTAGCAGGTGCAACAGGACAGGGTAAGTCTGTAGGCTTGAATGCAATCCTCGCTTCGTTGCTCTATCGCAAAGACCCGTCGCAGCTCAAGTTTGTACTTATCGACCCTAAGATGGTCGAGTTCTCGCTCTATGCCAAGCTCGAGAAACACTTCTTGGCAAAGATGGAGTCGGAGGATAAGGCCATAGTCACCGACGCTAAGAAGGCGGTATATACGCTCAACTCGCTCTGTGTCGAGATGGAAAACCGACTCAAGGTGTGTGGTGATGCAGGTGCACGTAATATCGTGGAGTACAACGACTTGGTGCGTAAGCGCAAGGTCGATGCAACCGAGATTATGCCATATATCGTGGTCGTAATCGATGAGTTTGCCGACCTTATTATGACCGCCAAGGAGGTTGAGCAGCCTGTTATGCGCTTGGCGCAGAAGGCTCGTGCGATTGGTATTCACCTCATTGTAGCAACGCAGCGTCCTGATGTTAAGGTTATCACAGGTACTATCAAAGCCAACTTCCCTGCACGTATCGCATTCCGTGTGATGCAGAGAATTGACTCGCAAACAATTATCGACCAGCCAGGAGCACATCAGCTCATCGGACGTGGCGATATGCTCTTGTCGAGTGGCGGCGAGCTCACTCGTATCCAGTGCGCCTTTGTCGATACTCCGGAGGTACGCGATATTGTCGAGCATATTTCGGAGCAGCCAATCCCATATCCAAGTGGCACATATCTCTTGCCTGATTACGAGGATAACAACGCCTCGGCTCCAGAGCCTAACTTTGGCAGCGAGAGTGGCCCAATACAGAAGTTTGACGAGCACTTTGCCGATGTGGCGCGTGATGCTGTGACGAGTGGTCGATTCTCCACTTCGTATATTCAGAGCGTCTATGGCGTGGGATTCAATCGCGCAGGTCGTATCACACGACAGCTCGAGCAGGCTGGCATCATAGGTCCGTCGAATGGCTCGAAGGCTCGCGATGTGAGGATCTACGACTTGGATTCGCTCGAGACTTTGTTGCACCAACTTGGAGTAGAATAGTATGATGCGTCGACTGTTTATCATCATCTCCCTGTTTGCCACCTTTACGGCTGTGGCTGATGAGCGAGGCGAGGCCTTGTTGCAGCGCATCTCGCGTCACTACTCCGCAATGGGCGCCTACAAAGTAGACTTTGTGCTGCGTGCCTCGGAGGGCGAACAGAAGGGCGAACAGAAGGGCGAACTGATGGTTGTTGGCAACAACTCCTATATGCGCATTGGCGACACCGAGGTCTATGTTGCCGATTCGTTACGCTACGAAGTGCGAACATCCACCAAGGAGATTATCGTGGATAGGGCCGACCTCTACGAGAAAGATTTGCTCAATCCTATGAATGGCTTCTCGACTATTGCAGCCGATTACAATATCGAGGAGTGCGAGAAGGATGGAGCTCGTGCCGTACGCCTTGCGCCCAAGCAGTCGGGCGAGACCATATATGTAGTCTTGGCAGCCGACGGAGAGAGCATCCGCAAGGTGCAATATAGCTCTGGCGAGCACAGCGCCGAGATGGTGTTAGAGAATTGTTATAAAACAACGCAGACTTTGCCACGCTTCTCGAAAGAGGGGTACAAAGGGTTTGAATTGATAGATTTTCGATGAAAATGTGCAAATTTTAGCGTAAAAATTTTGCAGATTCAGAAAAATGACTTAATTTAGTAGTGCGAAAGATAACAATCTAATAATAACACTTAAAAATTGAGTTTTATGATTATTACATTTAACGAGTTACGCCGTATCAAGGATAGACTTCCAAGCGGCAGTTCACAGCGTATTGCAGATGAGTTGGGTCTCGACGTAGAGACCGTACGTAACTACTTTGGCGGAAAGCACTTCGACGCTAAGGGTTCGGTAGGTGTTCATTTCGAGCAGGGCCCAGACGGTGGCGTTGTTACTCTTGATGATACCGCTATTCTCGATGCTGCAATGCGTATTTTGAACGAGTTAGAGAAATAATTCGAGCTATGCAATTAAAGGGGTTGCCACATATGGGGCAGCCCCGTTTTTTCTGAAAATCAAACACTTAAATTATATATTAGCTATGAAGAAAATTTTAATGGCCATTGTATGTGCCGTGTTGGTGTTGTCGGTGTCGGCTGCACCAAAGAAGGGTCCTGCAACCAAGTATGTGAATGCAACTGAGCTCACCATGCTTGGTAAGTTGTGCGAGACCACAAACCCTTACCACCGTGTAGAGACCGAGAGCATTCCAGAGTTGACCAAGACCGAGGCTCGTTTGCTCAAGCAGTCTTCGGGTTTGGTTATTGCGTTCAAGACCAACTCAACTTTCATTACCGTAAAGGCTAACTATGGCGCTGCTAGCTCGTGGGGTCCGTATGCTCCATTGGCTGCAACCACAGGTTTCAACCTCTTTATTAAGAAGGATGGCGACTGGATGTGGGCAGCATCGCGCGCACACAAGCTCGCTCCTACCGCAAAGGTTTTGGAGGCTGAACTCCTCAGCAAGCCACTCACCGTTATCAACGGTATGGCTAAGGGCGAGAAGGAGTGCTTGCTCTATCTCCCTCTCTATTCGGAGCTTACAGCTTTGGAGATTGGTGTAGCCGAGGGTGCAACCATCGAGGCTTTGCCTAATCCATTCCGCTACAATATCGCAGTCTTCGGCTCGAGCTTTACTCACGGTTCGTGCGCTTCGGGTGCAGGCTTGACTTGGCCAGCATTCTTCTCGCGTGCTACTGGCTTGCACGTATGCTCGTTCGGTATGTCGGGCAACAGCAAGTTGCAGCCATACTTGGGCGATGTATTCGGAAAGGTTAAGGCCGATGCACTCGTTTGCGACGCATTCTCTAACCCTTCGGTTGCAGTTATTGGTCAGCGTATTCGTCCGTTCATCGAGGCAGTACGCAAGAATAATCCAAACTTGCCAATCATCTTCCTCAACACTATCTATCGCGAGAGCCGTAACTTCGTGGTTCGCAACGAGAAGCGCGAGCAGTCGCGTATCGACTACGTAGAGGAGACTATGGCGAAGATCGTTAAGGAGTACAAGAACGTATACTTCGTGAATGTACCTAACCAGACTGGTACCGACCACGTCACTTCGGCCGATGGTACTCACCCATATTCGTATGGCTACCACCGTTGGGCTCAGGCTATCGAGAAGCCAGTGATGAAGATTCTCAAGAAGCACAAGATTAAGTAATATACCTCTTATATAGAGTAGTAAGGCTCACGCCATTCAAGGATGGAGTTGTGAGCCTTTTTTAATAGATATAAAGATTATGAAAAGACTATTTCTAGCAGTTATCTCTGCCGCATTGGCTATCTCTGTGTCGGCAGCACCAAAGAAGCAACCAAAACTCGACTTTGTTGATGCTACACAGCTCACTATGATAGGTAAGTTGTGCGAGACAACCAACCCTTACCACCGCGTCGAGACCGAGAGCATCCCCGAGTTGACCAAGGGTGAGGCTCGTCTGCTTTGCCAAACTTCGGGCTTGGCTATCGCCTTCAAGACCAACGCTTCGGCCATCTATGTCAAGGCCACCTATGGCACCAAGAACTCGTGGGGACCAAACTCTCCACTCTCGGCAACTACAGGCTTCAACCTCTTCATCAAGGATAAGAATGGCGAGTTTATTTGGGCCGCATCTAAGGCTCACAAGATGACTCCACTCCCTGGCAACTTGGAGAAGATGTCGCGCCCAATTCAGATGATTTCCAACCTCTATAAGGGCGACAAGGAGTGTATCATCTACCTCCCTCTCGCTTCGGAGCTTACTGCACTCGAGATTGGCGTTACCAAGGGTGCAACCATCGAGGCTTTGCCTAATCCGTTCCGTCACACCATTGCAGTCTTTGGCTCGAGCTTTACCCACGGAGCAAATGCTTCGGGTGCAGGCTTGACCTGGCCAGCCTTCTTCTCTCGCTCGACAGGCTTGCACGTGTGCTCGTTTGGTATGTCGGGTAATAGCAGGCTGCAGCCATACCTCGGCGAGGTGTTTGGCAAGAGCAAGGCCGACGCGCTAATCTGCGATGCCTTCTCGAATCCTACCATCGCTCAGATTGGCTCGCGTATTCGCCCATTTATCGAGGCTGTACGCAAGCATAACCCTAACATGCCTATCATCTTCATCAACACTATCTATCGCGAGAATCGCAACTTTATGCCTCGTTACGAGGATAAGGAGCAGTCGCGTATCGACTTCGTCGAGAAGACTATGAAGGAGGTTGTAAAGGAGTATAAGGGCGTCTACTTCGTGAATGTACCAAACCAGACAGGTACCGACCATGTAACTTCGGCCGATGGCGTGCATCCATATTCGTATGGTTATCACCGTTGGGCTCAGGCAATCGAAAAGCCTATTCTTAAAATCTTGAAGAAGCACAAGATAAAATAAGGGGCAACTGCTTCCCCTAAATAGGCTCCCGACATCCTCACATACGCTCAAGTATGCTGCGGTGTCGGGAGCCTTTGTTATTGTTGCATTTATCTTCTTTTTAAGCAGTCGCAGACTGCGCCGCCATTAAATGCCATTAAGGGCTGAAAGCCCGAATGCCATTAAATGCCATCTCTCTTGGCGCTCAACTCTCAACTCCTCTCTGCCATTTGTGCCATTTTGTCATACATTTTGTAGCGCAAAACCTCCATTTTGGCAGAAAATCTGTTGAAAACCGCTTTGGCAAGGGGTTTGCTGTGCTAAAAGGCGTAAACAAAACTGAACAAAATTTAACAAACAAATAAAAACTTACAACTATGGGAAAGATTATTGGTATTGACTTGGGAACCACAAACTCGTGTGTTGCCGTTATGGAGGGCTCGGAGCCTGTTGTTATTCCAAACTCGGAGGGCCATCGTACAACCCCTTCTATCGTTGCCTTCACCGATGGTGGCGAGCGCAAGGTGGGTGATCCTGCAAAGCGTCAGGCTATCACCAACCCTAAGCGTACTGTATTCTCGATTAAGCGCTTTATGGGTGAGCAGTACGACAAGGTGCAGGGCGATATCGAGCGTGCACCATACGCAATCGTACGCGGTGCTAACAACACTCCTCGCGTAGATATCGACGGCCGTCAGTACACTCCACAGGAGATTTCGGCTATCACATTGCAGAAGATGAAGAAGACCGCTGAGGACTACCTCGGTCAGGAGGTTACCGAGGCTGTAATCACCGTTCCTGCATACTTCTCGGACTCGCAGCGTCAGGCTACAAAGGAGGCTGGTGAGATTGCAGGTTTGAAGGTTCGCCGTATCATCAACGAGCCTACAGCAGCAGCTTTGGCTTACGGTATGGATAAGAAGAACAAGGATATGAAGATTGCAGTGTACGACCTTGGTGGTGGTACCTTCGATATCTCTATCCTCGAGTTGGGTGATGGCGTATTCGAGGTTAAGTCTACAAATGGTGATACTCACCTCGGTGGTGACGACTTCGACCACGTACTCATCGACTACATGGCAGAGGTATTCAAGGCTGAGCACGGCGTAGACTTGCGTCACGACCCTATGGCTTTGCAGCGTTTGAAGGAGGCTGCAGAGAAGGCTAAGATTGAGCTCTCGTCGTCGCAGTCTACCGAGATTAACTTGCCATACATCATGCCAATCAACGGCATCCCACAGCACCTTGTGATGACACTCACTCGTGCTAAGTTCGAGCAGTTGTGCGACCACCTCATCCAGAAGACTATCGAGCCTTGCCGCAACGCTTTGCGCGATGCAGGTTTGTCGGCTTCGCAGATTGACGAGGTTATCTTGGTAGGTGGTTCTACCCGTATCCCTGCAATCCAGAAGGTTGTAGAGGAGTTCTTTGGTAAGACTCCTAACAAGGGTGTAAACCCTGATGAGGTTGTAGCCGTAGGTGCTTCAATC
The DNA here is from genome assembly GCA_045614685.1 of Alistipes sp. GTDB lineage: Bacteria > Bacteroidota > Bacteroidia > Bacteroidales > Rikenellaceae > Alistipes. The sequence continues at coordinate 11,037 of JAZLDJ010000058.1, forward strand.
CAGGGTGGTGTCCTCACTGGCGAGGTTAAGGATGTGTTGCTCCTCGACGTAACTCCACTTTCGCTCGGTATCGAGACTTTGGGTGGTGTGATGACTAAACTCATTGAGGCAAACACCACTATCCCTACCCGCAAGAGCGAGGTCTTCTCGACAGCTGCCGACAATCAGCCTTCGGTTGAGATTAACGTTTGCCAGGGTGAGCGCCCATTGGCACGCGATAATAAGAGCATCGGTCGCTTCCACTTGGACGGCATTCCTGCAGCTCCACGTGGCGTTCCTCAGATTGAGGTTACATTCGATATCGACGCTAACGGTATCCTCAATGTATCAGCTAAGGATAAGGGCACAGGCAAGGAGCAGAAGATTCGTATCGAGGCTTCGAGTGGCTTGACCGACGAGGAGATTCAGCGTATGCGCGACGAGGCTAAGGCTAATGAGGAGAAGGATAAGCTCGAGAAGGAGCGTATCGAGAAGATAAACGCTGCCGACTCGAACATCTTCGCTACCGAGAAGCAGCTCAAGGAGTATGGCGACAAGATTCCTGCTGACAAGAAGTCGGCAATCGAGGGTGCACTCGCTAAGTTGAAGGAGGCACACAAGAATCAGGACTTGGCTGCTATCGATGCTGCACTTGCAGAGTTGAACACTGCTTGGCAGGCTGCATCTCAGGATCTCTACAATGCTCAGCAGACACAGCAGGGCGCTCAGGGCAATCCAAACCCAGGCGCACAGGGTGGTGCACAGCAGCAGGGCGGACAGCCTGAGGATGTGGAGTTCGAAGAGGTAAAGTAAAAATCATTCTGATTGGCTCTTTTTGAGCCGCACTTCAATAGCGGAGTTGCTCACATAGGTTTACTATGCTGCGCACTCCGCTTTTCGTTTTAAATAATCCCCCTCGCAGGAGGGGGATATAGGGGGGAGGGTAACACACGGTAGCAATCAGAAGATACAAAATCACTTTTTGTATCTTCTGATTGCTTCGTAGGCGGCCTCGTGGCACTTGGAGCGAGGGTTTACCTCAAAGTAGACCTTGTTGCGACGGGTCGGATGAACACGATTTGAGAGGAAAATAAATACCAAATCCTCCTTAGGGTCGGCCCATACCATTGTTCCGGTGAAGCCCGAGTGGCCGAAGCTCTTCTCCGATGCCGACGGGGCATAGTAGTAAGGCTTGGTTGTGCGGTCTGCAAGTCTGAGTTTGTCACCAATGCGACGACGGTCGAAGCCTATTCCACGATGGTTGTTGTTTTTTGGGTATTGGCACGATGTCCACTCCTTTATGGTCTTGCGCTTGAAGTAGCGTACTCCGTTATACTGACCACCATCGAGCAGCATCTGCAGAATTGGAGCAAGGCTCTCGGTGTTGGCAAAAAGGCCGGCGTTGCCCGATACTCCGCCCATAAATGCTGCAGTCTCGTCGTGAACATAGCCGTGTGCCATCTTTTTGCGGTAGCGCTTGTCCATTTCGGTTGGCACAATCTGCTCGAGTGAATATTTGCGAGTAGGGTTGTACATAGCATCCTTAACACCTAGAGGCTTATAGAACTCCTCGTAGAGATACTCCTCGTAGTCACGGCCCGTGATACGCTCTACTAAAAATTCGGTAAGGTGGAAGTTGTAGCACGAGTAGTGAAACTTCTTGGCGCGAGGCTTTTGGCTAACGATGCGGTTTAGAATCATCTGTCGGGTGTCCTTGTGTACAAAGATACCTTCGCAGAAATTATACGGATACTCTTCGCTTTGTGTGTTGCTGAAGATGGTTGTAAGCAGCTGCCTATCCTTGCCCAAGGCAAATCTTCCGAACCCTTCGTTGTAAAGGCCGCTCTGGTGGGTAAGAATCTCACGAAGTGTTAAATCCTCCTTGTTCGATCCCTTGAACTCCTCCAGATAGTTCGCGATTGGCTTGTCGAGATTAAGTTTCTTTTGTTCTACAAGACGCATAAGACATATTGTCGCAGCCATAACCTTGGTGCAAGATGCCATATCATAGATATGAGAGTTCTCTACGGCGCGACTCTTTTCGTTGGTGTGATATCCGTAGCTTTTGTGGTGAACGATTTTACCCTTGCGTGCTACCAAGATTTGACAACCTGGGAAGCATCCAGCTTCGATGGAGCTATTTGCAATGGAGTCGATTGTGTGTGATAGGTACTCTCCGTTCATTCCCACGCTCTCGGGTGTTCCGTAACATAATGTATTACTCTTCTTTGCTGTTGCGGTCGTTGTTGCCGCCAAAAGGGCTAAAAATAGAAATATACGTCTCATTGTTGGGATATTTAGATTTACAAAAGTATTAAAAAATCTCAAGAAAATGAAAACAATAGAATAAATCGTCGCAAAATATAGGGTGTGGGTTGCGAATTGAAAAATTTTTATTATCTTTGCACGATTATATGTGTGCGCGGGCGTGATGCAGCGTGGTGAATTATGTAGCGCGTAGCGCGAGTAAAACTCGAACACAAAACAAATTATAATATTTTAACTAATAAATTTTAACGAAAAATGCAAAGCAAAGGATTAATTAAATTCGTGGCCATTATCTTCTTGATGGCCTGCCTCTACCAGCTTTCATTTACATGGAAGACTTACAGCGTCGAGAAGGATGCGGTAGAGTATGCAAAGGCGTTCAGCAATCTCGACGAGAAGGAGCGAGATGCAAAGGAGCGTCATTATCTTGATTCGGTTAAGAATCAGCCAGTTTACAACCTCGGCTTGGTGTCGTTCACCTACCAGGAGTGTAAGGAACGCGAGCTCAACCTTGGTCTCGACTTGAGAGGCGGTATGAACGTCATGCTCGAGATTGAGGTTAAGGGCGTAGTAGAGGCTCTCGCTGGCGACAATAAGAAGGATTCGGTATTTGTTGCATCACTCGCAGCAGCTGACGAGGCTACCAAGAAGGGTGAGGGCGACTATATCGAGATTATGGCCGAGAACTACAAGAGCAAGTCTAATGGCAAGAAGCTCGTGAACATCTTCTTCGGTCCAGACAGCAAGTTCAAGCCAGGTATGTCTGATGAGGAGGTTGTAGAGATTTTGCAGGCAGATGCAGATGCTGCAATCGAGACTTCGTTCAACATTATTCGTAGCCGTATCGACCGCTTTGGTGTAACTCAGCCAAACATTCAGCGCCTTCCAAACTCGAACCGTATCTTGATCGAGTTGCCAGGTGTTAAGGAGCCAGAGCGTGTACGTAAGCTCTTGCAGGGTTCGGCTTCGTTGGAGTTCTGGACAACTTACAATGCTGCCGAGATTATCCCAGGTTTGCAGGAAGCTGCTAGCAAGGTGTTGGTTAACAATGGTGTAGAGGATACTGCATCGGAGTCGCTTTTCAACCTCTTGGATATGAGCGCAGCATACGGCGCAGTCGTTGGTGCGGCTGAGGATGTTAACCGCGAGAAGATTAGCAACTATCTTGCATTGCCAGAGGTTCGCGAGAGTATTCCTTCAAATGTAGCATTCAAGTGGGCTATCAAGGCTGATTCTAAAAAGGAGACTGTGCTTCGTGATGGTACAAAGCAACCTAATCCTTATTATGGAAAGTATTATCTCTATGCAATCAAGGTTGAGAACTTGGAGGGTAAGGCTCCACTCGATGGTTCGGTTATCACCGATGCTCGTGCAAACTACGCTGAGCGCGGTAGCAATGCCGAGGTTTCGATGTCGATGAACTCGAAGGGTGTTAGCGAGTGGGCTCGTCTCACTGGTGACAACATCGGCAAGAGCATCGCAATCGTTCTCGACGACCACGTATATTCGGCTCCTACCGTTCAGAATAAGATCGAGGGAGGTAACTCTTCGATTACTGGTGACTTCACCATCAAGGAGGCAGAGGACTTGGCTAACGTTTTGAAGTCGGGTAAGGTTCCTGCTCCAGCTAAGATTATTCAGGATTCGGTTGTAGGTCCATCGCTCGGTCAGGAGGCTATCAACTCGGGCTTGTTGTCGTTCGTATTGGCATTCGTGCTCGTACTCATCTACATGGGCTTGTTCTATCGCACCGCAGGTTGGATTTCGGATATCGCTTTGATTATTAACGTATTCTTCTTGATGGGCTGCCTCGTATCGTTCGGCGCAGTTTTGACATTGCCAGGTATCGCAGGTATCGTATTGACAATGGGTATGGCTGTGGATGCTAACGTTATCATCTACGAGCGTATCAAGGAGGAGTTGCGTGGCGGTAAGAGCATCTATGCTGCTATCAAGGATGGTTACTCGAATGCTTACTCGGCAATTATCGACGGTAACCTCACCACCATCATCACCGGTATCGTACTCTTTATCTTTGGTAACGGTCCTGTACAGGGCTTCGCTACAACCCTTGTTATCGGTATCTTGACTTCGATGTTTACTTCGATTTTCATCACTCGTCTTATCATCGACAAGATTGTTGCAAAGCGTGGTAAGTTGTCGTTCTCGTACAAGTGGTCGGAGAATCTTCTTTCGAATGTTAAGTTCGACTTCATCGGCAAGCGTTTCTGGGCATACTGCGCTTCGGGATTGGTAATCTTGGCAGGTGCATGCTCGCTCGCATTCCACGGTTTGAACCTTGGTGTTGAGTTTACTGGTGGACGTTCGTTTGTTGTTTGCTTCGACAAGCCAACTCAGGCAGAGGAGGTTCGTAAGTGCTTGGAGGGTAAGTTTGTAGGTGCTGATGCTTCGTCGGTTTCGTGCGAGGTTAAGCAGTTCGACAACGATAACCAGGTTCGTATCACCACCCAGTACAAGTTCGACGATACTTCGGAGAATGCAACTAAGGAGGTTCAGGAGATTATCTACAATGCTGTTAAGCACTTGTATAGCTACGATATCACATTCGAGGCATTCAGCGAGACTCAGGCTGACCCTAATGGTATTGTTTCGGCCGACAAGATTGGTCCTGCAATCGCTAAGGATATGACTACAGGTGCTGCCTTCTCGGTACTCTTTGCTCTCATCGCAATGGGTGTATATATCGTAATCCGATTCCGCAGATGGCAGTGGGCTTTGGGTGCAACCTTCGCCCTTATTCACGATGCGTTTATGATTGTAGCAGTGTTCTCGCTCTTCTATAGCGTTATGCCGTTTGCACTCGAGGTTAACCAGGCATTTATCGCTGCAATCCTTACCATCATCGGTTATTCGATCAACGATACCGTGGTTATCTTCGACCGTATCCGTGAGTACATTGGTCTCTATCCAAAGCGTCAGTTGAAGGATACTATCAACGTAGCGTTGTCGTCTACTTTGATGCGTACACTTAACACTTCGGGCACAACCCTCGTAACCCTCATGGCGATCTTCATCTTCGGTGGCGAGAGCATCCGTGGATTCGTATTTGCTTTGATCGTTGGTATTGTTGTAGGTACCTACTCTTCGTTGTTCATCGCTTCGCCATTGGCATACGATATGCAGCGCAAGAATCGCAACGAGGAGAAATAGTTATAGCTAACAAATTAAACCTCATAATGGGATGGTCGCTTTCGGGCGACCATCCTTATTTTTCGCCCAAAAAATCAAGAAAATTTACGTTTCTGCATTTTATCTGAAATAATTCTCAATTTTCAATTCTAAGTTTTTTAATTTTTCATAACTTTGTAGTTATGAAACGGATATTAGCATTTTTGAAGGAGGGAAAACAGAGATTGCGAAAGTATATCTCGCCCGTATTTTTGGTACTATTAGGAGTGTCGTTTACACTTTGGTACATCTCCAAGTTGGGCTATACCTACACCTCCGATCTTAAGGTAGAGGTGACGGTTGATGGCCACAACATTATGGTGCCGTGTGTGGTGGAGGGCAAAGGCTCAACCCTTTTTGGCTATGGAATGTACACCACGACTAGCGCCCATATTCCTCTTTCGGAGCTCAAGACCGAGATTATCGAGCAGATGGTAGTTTCAGAAGAAGATACCGTCGTAAAACGCAAGATGCGTATCTTGCCTGTCTCGATGCAAGATGCACTTTCGGTGCGATTCAACGATTTGAAGATTGTCTCGATTGGTAATTTCCCCGATATAGATCTACCTGCAAAATGATAAAGATAGCAATTTGTGGAGGTATCGGCAGCGGCAAGAGTACCGTGTGCCAAATGTTTGCAGAGCGAGGTGCTGCCATCTACGATTCGGACTCTCGCGCTAAGGCGTTGATGAATGAGTCGGCCTCGTTGCGCAAGGCTTTGATTGCCGAGTTTGGCGAGGAGTGTTATGCAGATGGCACTCTCAATCGCCCATATCTCGCCGAGAAGGTTTTCGGCTCTGCCGAGCAGCTTGCAAAACTCAACTCTATAGTTCATCCTGCGGTCAAGGCCGATTTCTTGGCTTGGGCCGATATGCAGGAGGGCGACTACTGTATTTTGGAGAGTGCAATTTTGTTTGAATCGGGCTTCGATGCTTTGGTCGATAAGACGGTGGCCGTTTTGGCTCCTATGCCGTTGCGTGTTATGCGTGCCATGGAGCGCGATGGTGCAACCAAGGAACAGATTGAGGCTCGCATCAAGGCGCAGATTAGCGACGATGAGTTGATGCGCAGAGCCAATTATGCGATTGTAAATATCCACCTCGAGGATGTCGAAAAGGATGTTGCGGAGCTGGCATACCGCTTCAAGATGATGAATAATGCATAATCTCTACGACATATTGTGGCAGAGGGGCGTAATGGCAATTTTGAACGCTACGCCCGATTCATTCTATGCCTCCTCGCGCACACAGTCGCACACGGCTGTGGCGCAGCGTGTGGAGCAAGCTATGAACGATGGTGCTGCAATAATAGATATAGGTGGCTACTCCTCGCGTCCCGATGCCGACGATGTGTCGGTCGAGGAGGAGTGGAGTAGGGTAGATATGGCACTATCGGCAACAAGGGATGTCTCTGCCGATGTGGCTATCTCGATTGATACCTTCCGCGCTGAGGTGGTCCGCCGTGCCTGCGAAAAGTATGGCGATATTATAGTTAACGATATTACAGGTGGTCTCGGAGATACCGAGATGCTCTCTATCGTGGGCGAGTTGCAGTTGCCATATATAGCTATGCATATGCGCGGAATGCCGCAGACTATGCAACAACAGACGCAATATGGCGATGTTGTGGCGGATGTCTTGGCCGAATTGCACGAACGCCTTACGGCAATGGATAATGCTGGTATCGACCGCAAGAGAGTGGCCCTCGACCCTGGCTTTGGCTTTGCTAAAACTGTGGAGCAGAACTACGAACTCCTTGCAGGGTTACATCGTATTGCCGAACTAAAACAACCGCTTTTAGTTGGTGTGTCGCGCAAGTCGATGATATACAGACCGCTTGGTATTACTCCCGACGAGGCTCTCGCGCCTACTCAGGCAGTGCATTGGGAGGCGTTGCGCCAGGGTGCAACACTATTGCGTGTGCATGATGTGAAGGAGGCCGTGGCAACCATAAAACTTTACGAAAAATATGATAAAGGTCAATAATATACACAAAAGCTTTGGCGACTTGGAGGTGCTCAAAGGGGTATCGCTCGAGGTCGGCAAAGGCGAGATTGTCTCGATTGTCGGTGCTAGTGGCGCGGGCAAAACTACACTCTTGCAGATCGTAGGCACTCTTCTACTAGCCGATGGTGGCGAGGTGGAGATTGCTGGCACAAAGATTCTTGGTTTGAACGAGAAACGCACGGCCGAGTTCCGCAACCGTCATATCGGCTTTGTATTTCAGTTCCACAACCTTTTGCCCGAGTTTTCTGCTCTCGAGAATGTGATGTTGCCGGCACTTATTGGCGGCGCAAAGCGCAAGGAGGCTGAGGCGCGAGCATTGGAGTTGCTAGAGGCTGTAGGCCTTACCGACAGAGCCAACCACAAACCAGCTCAGCTCTCGGGTGGCGAGCAGCAGCGTGTGGCTATTGCTCGAGCCTTGATTAACCGCCCTTCGGTGGTGTTGGCCGACGAGCCTACGGGCAACCTTGATACCCACAACCGCGATGAGATTCAGCGACTTTTGTTCGAGGTACGCGAGAAGTTCGGGCAGACAATCGTTATGGTAACACACGATGAGCGCTTGGCTGATATGGCCGACCGCAAGATAGTTATGAGCGATGGACAGATACTCTAACCTCTCGTTCGAGGAGTTGCACGACCTGCTTGAGACGCTCTACGACCGCTACAATCGCACTGAGTTTATCGAGCCCGACCCAATATCCATTCCGCATTCGTTCGAGCGTGCCGAGGATAAGGAGATTGCAGGCTTCCTCGCTGCAACCATTGCGTGGGGCAACCGCAAGGCGATAGTCAAGAGCGCGCGCCGTATGGTCGAGATGATGGATAATGCTCCGTTCGACTTTACGATGAACGCCTCGGAAGAGGATTTGCGCCCACTTTTGCGCTATGTTCACCGCACCTTCAATGGTCAAGACTTCACCGATTTTGTACTTGCCTTGCGCGGACTCTGCTCGAAGTGGGGTAGTGTTGGTGAGGCCGTGCAGGGACTCTACGAGCGTGAAGGCTCTATCCCGAAGGTGCTTGCCGAACTGCGTAAGGAGTTTTTCGAGACGGAACATTCATACCACTGCGAGAAACACCTTTCCTCGATTGCGAAGGGTGCATCGTGCAAGCGCTTAAATATGTATTTCCGCTGGTTTGTGCGCCAGGACAACCGAGGTGTCGATTTCGGCTTGTGGCGCAGAATACCGCAGTCGGCACTCTACCTGCCACTCGACCTCCATACCGGCAATATGGGCCGCGCCTTGGGTCTACTCTCTCGCAATGCCAACGACTGGAAATCCGTTGCCGAGATAACCTCCGCCCTCCGCAATCACGATGCAGACGACCCCGTCAAGTATGACTTTGCCCTCTTCGGAGCGGGCATCGAAGGATTCCTGAAATAACGGAAAACGGAAAGCGGAAAACTTTTTTTTCTTTTGTGGCATTTAATGGCATTCGGGCTTTCAGCCCTTAATGACATTTAATGGCAGCGCAGTCTACGACTGCTTAATGACAACTTTAATAGGGTTGTCATTTTTTTGCCATTCGTTGCCATTCAATGCCATAGAAAAGCCGAGCAATTGCTCGGCTGTGAACTTATATGTTATTGCTCATTATTATCCGAGAGCCAGGCCTCCATTTCTTCTCTTGTTTCAGGTGTCTTCTTTCCAACCTTTGCCATCTCTACTATTTCTTCAACCTCCTCTACTCTTTCGCTTGCTGTCTTTCTAGGTGCATATTTGTCTGCTATTCTGCTAATATCATTACACATTTTCCAAATCTTGACAATCAATACTATTTGTAGTATTGCACCAATGAGTAAAAGTCCTTCCATAATAATACTTTAATTTTATTATATAAATATAGTTGAGTTTTAGATATTTATATACAAATTTATAAATTATTTCTGATAGTTGTGGAAAACTCTGCGAAAATTTTTATTTTTGCAGATATAAACACACCGTCATTGCGAGAGCCGGTTAGGCTCGTGGCAATCTTCCGCTTTTTAATTAAAAACAATAATGGAGATTCCCACAGTCGTTGCACTCCTTCGGAATGACGATTTATTAAATTTATGGGCGGTTTTCGTTTTAAGCAATTTGCGGTAGAGCAGGACGATGTGGCGATGAAGGTCGGCACCGATGGCGTGTTGCTCGGTGCGTGGGCCAATACCGACAATGCCAAGCGCATTCTCGACATCGGCACGGGCACAGGCGTTATTGCCCTGCAAATGGCGCAACGCAACCCCGTAGCGCAAATCCGCGCCGTAGAGATTGACGAAACCGCAGCCCACAGAGCAAGAGCCAATTTCGACCTCTCTCCTTGGGCGGAGCGTTTGACGGTGGCGCAAACAGCGGTGCAAGAGTTCGCTCCTACCGAAAAGTTCGACCTTATCGTGTCGAATCCACCATACTTTGTAGATTCGCTTCTGCCCCCCGACGCCAAGCGCTCGACTGCTCGCCATACCCACGACTTGAGCTTCGAAGAGTTGGACAAGGCGGTTACGCGACTACTTGCAGATAACGGAAAATTTGCCTTGATTTTGCCGATTACCGAATTTGAGAAATACTTGACACTCACGCAGTTGCACCTTGTGCGTAGGTGTGATGTTCATCCGATTGAGGGCGGTACTGTTAAGCGTGTTATGGCGGAGTTCGCAAAGCAACCAACTACCGAAACCAAGTACGAAAGTATAGCCATCGAACGAGGCCAGAGAGGCGATTACACCGACGATTATCGCGCGCTGACCAAAGAATTTTACCTTAAATTTTGATAATCAGAGGGAAAAAGCGTATCTTCGTGGTGCGAAACAATAGAATTATGAAGAAGATTTTTGCAATTTTGGCACTTGTAGGCATCGCCACAACAGGCGTTGCACAGAATATAAAGCCGGGCTTGTACAACAAGAAAGGCGTAGCGGTAGTTACCGAGGCAGAGCCTGTGGTTGTGAATGTAACCCTCCGCGTTGCGACCGAGCATTTCACTCCTGGCATCTATGCGCGTTATGCACAGAAGTATCTTGGCAAGCGTGCGACTCTGTCGGAGTACTCGACTATCGAGATCGTTGATGGTCGCTTGGCTCTTGACGTAGCCGAGAAGGTGGCGCCTCAGATGGAGCAGGAGGCATACTCGTTGCCATTGCCGTTGAACAAGATGTCGGCTACGGTGCAGACTGCTGAGGAGCAAGCCGCGGCCACTGCCGAGATGATATTCTCGTTGCGCAAGCATCGTCTCGACCTTATCACTGGCGAGGCTGGCGAAAATGTCTTTGGTGCGGGTCTCAAGGCTGCACTAGACGAGATTGCTCGCATGGAGAAGGAGTATGTCGAGATGTTCTACGGCAAGAAGAGCCTCAGCGAGCAGACCTATACCTTTAATGTAGAAATCACTCCCGACAAGAACGAATATATGGTTTGCCGATTCAGCGACAAGCACGGAGTTGTTGATGCAGACGACCTTTCGGGCAAGCCTATCGTAGTGAAGATCGAGACCGAAAAGCACAAAGAGTATTCGGAGTTGAAACCTCTTGGCCCTAAGGATAGACATTCGGCCGAGTATGTGATTGTACCGCAGTCGAAGTGTTCGCTTGTGGGCGAGGCAACCTTGTTGGATACGTTGGAGTTCGCTTCGCCTCTCTATGGCAAAACTGTAGTTGCACTCCCTATCAAGTAGTATGCTGGAGCAGAAAAAGCGACTCTTGCTATATCGTCTTCGCAAGGAGATGAATGGCGCTGCGCTCGATACAATGTGCTATTTTGGCGAGGATTATGCGCGAAACTACGGAGTGCAAATCTACGCCATTCGCAACCTTGCTCGCGAGATTGGTACCGACCACGAACTAGCCAAATCATTCTATACCGAAAATATTCGCGAGGTACGCCTCGTGGCGTTGTGGATTGCCGAGTCCGAGAAGGTTTCGGTTGCTGACTTTCCGTTTTGGGCTTCGGGCATTATCAATTCGGAGGTGGCAGAACAGGCGTCGCACGCTCTGTTGAGCAGAATAGTACCCATTGCCGAGTTGTTGACCACCTGGTGCAAATCTGATAATGCCTTGCTTGCATATTGCGCTCTGCTTTCGGCCGCACGTAATGGCGGGGTAGAGAGCGCAACGGCAGTCGCTTCGATATTGAATGCCACGACCAATTTCTCGGATAATCGTCTTGTGGCGCAGGGAGCAACCGCGCTTGCTGCGAATCTCTCCGACGAGGCCGTAGCACAGTTGCTCGAAACACTGCCCGATAATCCTACGGCAACGCTCCTCCGAGACGAGATTTCGTGGCGCGTATAAAACACTATCGGCTTATTTGTCCTTGTTTACCAGCTTATTGTACTCTTCGACTAAACTATTACCTAAGTTTACTGCCGAAGATTCAATCTTTTTGTATGCACCCACAAACCCATTTTCGATAGTCTTGTAATTATTTACAGTGCACTCTTCTACTGCCTTGTATGCATTAACAACGCCTTTCTCAATAGCTACATAACTCTTAACTGCTGCTTTTGTGATTTTCTTTGCCATAATTATAATTGTTAGTGAAATTGTTTTTACGCTGCAAAGGTATTGCGGATTTCAAGTCGAATAAAGGGATAGAATACGCAATAATTGGAATGATGTTCGCATCGATATTGACGGATGTGTCAATTTTGCCTATCTTTGTTGAAGATAAGTCACATTATTCCAACAAATGCGAAAATTACGACAATGACACTTTCCGAACTATTACAAGAATTTGTTGATAATAACAATTGCGATGCAACATATGTTATCGATGATAATTTTGCCATTATCGACAACCCTTCGTTCTCAATTCTTCCGAATTATCCCTATCGTAATCCTTTGGTGGTGGCGGTGTATTGCACATCGGGAAGTGGTAAAGGGCGTGTAAATACAAACATATACAATCTGCAACGTCACAACCTCATGATTGTTCTGCCTAAGCAGATAATAGAGATGATAGATTTGAGTGACGATTTTCGGGCTACATATATTATTATGTCGGACAAGTTTGCGTCAAGTTTGGGAATAGGTGATACATTTTCGTTGAGTAACATTGTTGCATCATCTCCAAATATTGTTTTGCAAGATAGATCTAGAGAGGCCTTGGAATGTTATCTGTCGATGTGTCGCAACCTTATACCAGTCGAAAATAATCCAAATAGAGTAGAAATTTTACAGTTGCTGACAAAAGCATTCTTCCTTGGGTTGGGCTATTTTTTGCATGGCACAAGCCAAAAGACAAACTCCCGAAATGAAGAGTTGACTACTTCTTTCATTAAACTTGTAGAGCAGAACTATTCAGAATATCGCGAATTAGGATTCTATGCGCAGCAATTAAACATTACGACCAAGCACCTATCCAAAGTTGTTAAAGAGACGAGTGGTAAGAGTGCAATAGAGTGGATAGAGAAATATGTTATATTAGATGCTATCTCTCAACTCTTGTCATCAAATGTCAGTGTTAAGGAGATTGCCTACCGCCTCAATTTCCCGTCCCAATCTTGCTTTGGCAAATACTTCAACAGAATTGTTGGAGTATCGCCCATAACATATAGAGAACAACATAAACGGCAAGTATAGGGCTTGGTGCGGATGATACACATAGCTCTACAAGACAAAAGCCTTCCCACGCGGGGAAGGCTTTACGTTTTTGATAGTGATTGCTTCTTTTGTTTGGGTAGCTATCTCTACTTTGCCGATGCCTTGTAGACAATCTTTGGATTCTTGTAGCCGGCCTCCCACATATTTGTTACATAGAATGCCAAATCCTTCTCCTTTCCATCCTTGCTCTTGCTGACACCAAGGGTGATGGTCTGGAATGGTGGAATCTCCAAATTGTACTTGCCGAACTTTATCTTATAGGCGATTGAAGTGCTATTTGTGAGCGCGTAGGTTGTTTTACCTTTGCTGCTACGATAGAGAAGCTTGCAGCTAACAGATGCCTTGAAGAAGTCCTGCAAAAGTTTTGCATCACCTGCAATGTTGCCTACACAATATGCAAGAGTCATTCCCTTCTCCAATGCCTTGCGGATTGCTTTGGATGTGTTCTCCTTGGCAAAGATAAAGGTCATTGTGCGGAATACTCCACTGTTGCGATACGAATCTGTCAAACCGTGAATGTCGGTACAACCGAGCATATAGAGTTTCTGATCGACGCAACGCTGCATCGAGGTAGGGTAGAACGATGTTCCGTTCATAATCTCTACGCCATCGATCAGCCCCTCGGCATAGGCCTGCTTCTCGAACTCGGTCATATCGCAAGTCTTGCGTCGCCATCCCGGGTGGTTGTGTGTGATGAGCGCACCCTGCTTCTTTGCGTTGCGAAGTGCCTGCATCGGATCCGGATCGTAGATGGTGTTGTTGTCGGTTGTGAAGAGTGCGTTGTAGTGTCCGATTGTCAATGGGTTACGGGTGATCTCGCAGCCTGGGATAATCAGAATGTTCTCGCCATAGCTCTTTGCGCTCTTCAAGGTTAACT
>JAZLDJ010000059.1:0-7621 GCA_045614685.1 Alistipes sp.
GAGTATGGTGCTCTGGTCGTAGTCGTGGTTACCGATTACGTGACACATAGGGTAGGAGCACGAGGTGCTGATGTCCATATAGTCATCGTAACCAGCCATCCAGTTGTAAACCAAGTCACCGAGGTTGATAGCGAAGAACTCGCCCGAGGTTGTGCTCTTGAACTGCTCGATATCGGGCAGTACCACATCGCGGTAACGCTCGCCCGAGCCGTCGTGGCCAAGACCACGCATCTGAGGGTCGCCAATCATAATCACGGTATACTTGTCGGTTGGTTCGGTGCGACGCTCGAGACGAAAATTGGCCGAGGCAGCCTGCTGATAGCGAGGTATGCGACGGAACATCTGCATTACGCTCTTGCGGTGTGGCAACTTATAGTCGGCAGGAATCGAAATCTGCACAAAGCGAGTCGAGGCCATATCGCTCTTCATCGAGTAGTAGCCATCGTTGTTGGTGGCTACACACTGCTTACCATCCGAAACCACGCAACCCACAACGGCATTACCCTGTGTGTCGGTTACACGGCCATAGATTGTGGCACCATCGGCCATTGGCTGGCAAGGCATAGCGTAGTTGTTGTCGAACCACTCGCCACGAATGTCGGTTGCAATGACGCGACCTGCAAAGTCGTTTCTACGACCTGTAGCGGCCTTTACCTCGCCCTTGTTGTAGCAGTCGAGGATGGTGGCAATGGCAATGGCGGTACCCGACGATTTGCCCACGATGCCACCCGTATGAATTGAGTTGTCGTGATTCTCGTAGTTGTTACCACCCGAAAGACTCTCCACCTTGCCGTAGTTTACGCAACGACGGAGGTAGGCACTTGTCTTGCTGGTGCGAACGGTATGAATGCTACCTACGACACCTCCGATGAACGACGGAAGTCGAGGACTCGATCCTGCAAAGTAGATGTGACCACGATTGATGCCATTGATGATGTGTACCTCGCGGCGGATTGTAGCCACCACGCCACCCATATTTGCGGGGTTCTCGTTTGATGTTTCGACCTTTCCGAAGTTGGTGCAGTCGGCAATAACCATCTTGGCGTGAGGCATACCCACGATACCTGCAGCATTAGTTCGGTGGCAACCTGTGCTCGATACTGTGCCGAAGTTGTCGCAACAAATAACGTCAAACTTGGTGTAGGCAACAATACCTGCTACCCACGAGTCGCCAATCTTGGCCTCCTCGCCGAGATTCGACTGCGAACTGACCGTACCGCGATTTACGCACATCTTGGTCGTAGTCTTGAACGCCTCGCCCACGATACCGCCCACGCGGTCGTAAGGCATATCGCCGGCGTATGCCACTTTACCGTGATTCTCGCAACGGGCTATTGTGGCACAAAGCACACTCTTCGGATAGGCACCACCTGCGATACCACCCAAACGAAGCACTTGAGTCTCGAACTTGCTCGATACGCAAGCCGATGTGATCTCGCCATAGTTGCGGCAGTTGTAGATTACGTAGCGGTTCGAGCCTACAAGACCTCCGATGTAGAGATCCTTGTCGGTGTAGTTCGATTTGTGAGCCAATGGAGCGTGGTTCTCGCAATTCTCGATTTGTCCGCTATTGATGTCGGCAATCCAACCTACGAAATACTCGCCACTCTTGTTCTGTGCCTTCATCGAGCACGAAGCATCGATGCGGAGGTTGAGCACCTTACCGCCCTCGAGAATCTCGTGGAAAAGACCGCTCTGCGCCTTCCAATTCTTCAAGGCGAAGCCCTGACCATCGAAGGTGCCACCAAACGACTTTACCGATTGGAACTTCTTCACCTTCGCCATATCTATATCGGCCTCGAGGCAAACTACGCCTTTATCGTTCTTGAAGGCCGAGTAGTCCTCGCCCTTGTTAATGGCCGTTACGAAGGCTACAAGTTGTTGCGCATCTTTGATACCACCTGCGTAGACCGCAATAACGGAGAGCAGGAGCACCGCAAAGATTGATAATCTCTTGATGTAGTTCATATAAATTGAGTGTTAGGTTTATTCCTTACCACGAAATTGTTGTCGAATATTCGTTGCCGAAGCGATCCTTGACTGTCACCGTACCCGAGCCGCTCTCCTTCGCCTCGTAGGCACGGAAGAGGGTGTGATACTGCGACTTCGCCTTCGGATTCGGGTCGAAGTAGCTTGTGCTACCCGTGAGCGTGTAGCCATAGGTGTAGTAGTGGTTCTTTATCTCGTAGTCCGCCAGCGAGTAGGCATCCTTTGCTACAACTTGCGACATAGTCGCTCCGTTGTACTTTGGCTTCTCCCACTTGTTGTCCCAATAGAATACGTCTACATACACATACTTGCTTTTCGAGCCCTTGTTCTCCACAAGGTTTGCGTATGTGTCGGTGTAGGTGCTCGGAGCGTAGACCTTCATCTGGTAATCGGCCGAGAGTCGCTTGCCATTGAGCATCGCCACGCCACTTGCATCGAAAGAGTAGTCGCGGTAGGCGTATGCGGGCTTCTCCTTTTTCGAGCTTGCCCACGCTGCGGTCTGATACTCGGTAGGCTTGAAATACCACTCGATCTCGTCGCCATCGACCTCCACAACGGTATAACCGCGTGGTGTACCATTTGCCAAATACTCGTTGGTCCACAACTCACCCGTCGAGCGTGCGAGGGTGTGCACCTCGATATTCTCGAAGCGGTGACCAGCCTCGTAGTTGTAGTTAAATGTGGTGTGGGTGTGACCTGCCCAAGCGTGTACCTTGGCATACTTTGCAAGTAGAGTAGAGTAGTCCTTACCGTGCTTTGTGCCACCGCTCTGACTGCGATCCGACATATCGGTAAGCATAAACATTGGCGAGTGTGCCGCTACCATAATGGTTGTCGAGCGATCCACATAGCGGAGATCGTTCTCCATCCACTGCCATATCTCGTCGGTGAGTCCCTGATCGTAGGCTGTGAGGTCGTTGCCCTCCTTCTTCATAATGAGGTTGTCCAACACGATGTAGTGCTGCTTGCCGATATTGAACGAGTAGTAGGTAGGGCCAAAGTGCTCCTCGAACTTGCGACGACCTTGCACATCGTCGGCAGCGGTCTTGTCGTTATCGTGGTTGCCTATTACATTGAAGACTGGGAAGCCGAGGGTTTTCAAACCGTCGTTGATATAGTTTGTAAACAAATTCATATTCTCGTGAACAATGTCGCCAAGCATCATACCATAGACCTCGCGGTTGGTGATTTTGGCGGCAGTCTCGCGCATATCGCGGTAGAGATCCTTGCAGACGTCGAGTGCGTGGTATGCATTCTTGTCGTAGTTTGCACCCGACGAACGCGGCTGCGGATCGGCACCTATAATCATCGTATAGCGATTTGGGTCGCTATCGGTTACTTTCAAAAGATTGAATCTGACGACGCACAAGTCGGCCTTGCGCTCCTCGTCGGTGATGCGGTGGAAGAATAGCGGCACCTTTGTGGTCTCATCAACCGGAGCCGTGTAGCCCGATGGGGTACTTACCATCACGAATTTAGCACTCTTCAGGTCGGTATCAAGCTCGAAATAGCCATTTGCGTTTGTCTTCACGCAAAGCAAACCATCCGATACCACTACGCCATAGAGCGGGCCATCGCCACCATATACTGTACCTTTTACGGTAATTTTGCCTGTTGGCGTGTAGTCGCCACCAGTCGAGCCTCCGCCATCGCCACCATTGTCGGGTGTGCAGGCGAGAGCCAAAAGAAGGGTTAAAATTGGAAGAAAAAATCGTTTCATTCTCTATCTAGTTAGTTTCTTGTCCTCCTCGTGAGGACTTTAGTAAATAAAACCCCTTGTCGAGCTCTTTGATTGCCCGACAAGGAGTTTGTGGTATCGATTACTCGAGGATGTATGCACCGGTTACGGTTGCATTGCCCATACCGTCGAAGTCGTTTACTGTGATAGGTGACAAAGACTCGATTCCGATCTGTCCTTTTGCTCCGCAGTTGGTGATTGCTGAGCCAGCCTCCGAAGTACCGGTGATTGCACCCGCGTAGTCTGCGTTTGTAGCTGCAACATCGTAAGTCGAGAACTGAACTGTACCATCGAAAGTTGAAGATACAACGCTTGCAGTTGCATTCATACCGCCGGTGATACCACCTGCAAAACCATCTGACTGCGAGTCGACAGTTGCAACAACCGAACAAGAGGTGATAGTTGAAGCGTTGATGTAGCCTGTAAGACCTCCCACGCGAACACTTGTGTTAGCTCCGCTAATGTTTGCAGTGTTGTCACACGCCGATACTGCAGCATTGCGAAGATAGCCTGCAACACCACCACAGTAACCACGGCTTGCAGAGTGTATACCCTCGTTTGAGCAGTCGCTGATTGAAATCGGAGTATCCTCTACACCAATACCAACACCAACAATACCGCCGATAGCGAAACTGCCCTTCGCTAAAATAGGGTCGAGGTTCGTGTCATAGTAAGAGTTGTTTGTACCGCCAACAGAAATCTGCCCCTTGTTAGTACAATTCGAAACCGATGAACCTGCACCCTTCAAGATACCAACTACACCACCGCAGATGAAGCCCGAACCGTTGCACTTTGACAATGATGCACGAGCAACCTTACCGGTATTTACAGAGTTCTTGATAGTAGCAGTTACGAGAGTCTCGGTAACACCTACATACTGACCAACACAACCTACTACACCTGCGATAGCTACGTTAACGTGAATTTGAGCAGTCTTGTCTGTAAATGCCACATAACCGCTGTTTGATACACCGTCAACAATTACGTTATTATTACGAACTGCACCGATAACACCTGCAGCGAATACGCTCTTCTGCAAAGCCTTGCTAGAGTTTGTTACAGTACCCGAGTTCGAAACACCTGCCAATGTGATACCGTTAGCATTAGTTGCACCTACAACACCACCAACAGCGATGTATGAGCGATTAACCGAGCCATCCGAGTAGGTTACAGCTCCGCTATTTGTGATCGTGTTCTTGCCGTCGATTGATGCGGACAAAGCTCCGATAACACCACCAATATGTGCATAGACAGTTGAGTTATCCTCGGCCTTCGAAACGGTTACTGCACCCTCGTTATTGAAGTTAGAGATGTTTGGTGTACGGTTTTCGCCGATAATACCACCAACGAATGGGTAGCGAGCCTCATTCTGTGATGTTACTGCACCTGTGTTTGTAAGACCGTCGAGAGTAGCAACAGTGCTATTACCATAAGCTACAACACCACCTGCGTATGCCGACTTAACGTTTGTGTTACATACGACTGAGCCGCTGTTCGAGCAGTTTGTCATATTACAAGCTGGCAAACCTACAACACCTGCAATATATACTGTACGGTTGTAGTCGTTGATGTTGATAGGGGCAGCGGGCTTACGACGCGAGCTGTCGGTAATAGTACCTGTGTTAACGCAGCCAACCATATAGCCGTCACCGGTGATACGACCTGCTACACCTGCTATCGACTTGGTCTTGGCGTTGTAGCTAGATGTGACGTTACCATTGTTTGTACAGTTCTCCATATGGCAACGGCTGTAGCCAACCAAACCGCCAATATATACAGTTGCACTTGGAATAGCTCCGTTAGCGAGACCAAAGTTACAAGTATCATTTGCTGTTATTGCACCATTATTTACGCAGTTGATCATTTTGGTCTGCTTGTTTGTGCGACCAGCGAAGTTTCCGAAGTAAACTGCAACAGCCTTACCCTCTGCTGTGATAGCGTCGTAAGTTACATTTGCATTGAAAGTAACGTTCTCGATAGTAGAGGTAAAAATATCGTTAACAAGTGCACCAAAGTATGTATCCTCCTCGATTACGATATTTGCGAATGTGAACTCGCAAGACTCGTCGATAGTGAGATTCTTAATGTGAGCACCTGATGTAGCGTGAATCAAAGCGCAGCCAGCCTTCAAACCCTTAATTGCAAAGTTGCCACCATCAATAATGCCTTCGAACTCGTACTCGGCTGCAGTGCCGGCAAGGGTTTCAAACTCAGCGTTGGTGGTATCGTCAAAAACGATGTCCTGAGTGAACTTTACATCAACAAGAACGTTGCTGTATGTACCTTCATTGTAAGCCTTTACGAAAGTGTTCCAGTCAGCTGCCGAAGCAATCGAAATCTCCGCGTCAACGACAGTACCGGTAGGAACAAATTCAACAGCCGGCATCGCCTTGATTTCGCCCTTTGCAATAGTCATTGGGCTGGACTTTATATCCATAAAGTGTCCTGCCTTGTCAATAATGCGTGCGGTGAAACCGTTTGCATACTCCTGTGCAGGAACTACAGCGAATACGGTTATAACTCCCTCGTCGGTGTTATCCTTGTTAATTTCAACGCGTACGCTCTTCTCTGTACCAGCAGGGGTAAGGGTTGCCGATGCGTAGTCGATAGTAAAGTTTCCGGCCATCTGCTCACCGTTGTTACCCGACAACTCAACGCGACGGAGAGGGTGTGTGTCAGCACCTGCAGCCTCAGCAACCTTAATCTGCAACTTCACAGCTCCAGCAAGGTGGTGCAATACAGTAGGCTCATCCGAAGTTGAATAGCCAGCCATTGGCAAAGCGTTAGCTGCTACATTCTCGAGGCCGCGACCCTGATTTGCTGCAAGGTTAATTGTCTGATCATCAACATAAGCCTCAGCAGGGTATAGAGCTGAGTATGGAGCGGTCAACGTGCCATCGAATGTGAACGATGCCACACCCTTATTCTCCTCGCTGATAACGGCCTCAGCTGAAGTGATGCCATTTACTGCGATTTTGTCACCAGCAGACCAATATACCTTACGTACGCCATCGACCAACTCTCCGAGTGAGGTCTTTGTTTCATCGAAACCTACAGTAATTGTGGTAGTTCCGCCAGTAGAAGGAGCTACTACATCATCTGCCATATCTGTTGTACAGCCTGCGAACAAAACTACGGCTAAGGCTGCAACACTTCTAAAAATCTTTTTCATCTTTTTCTCCTTTTTAGTTGTTGATTAATACCACGAGCCTTCCGATTCGTTCATATCGTCCATTTGTGAGGATGTCTCGAATCCTCGTTCGGTCACGACCTCCACAACCTCGACCATAGGCTTTTCGTAGGTCGCAGAGATCTCCATAATGCTCTTTTTCATAATATTAGTGTTAATTGTTGTGTGTTTCGTTATTCGCTTGCGCCATCCCAGTAGCCGCAACCCGTAACCTCGCGAGTAGCGCAAGTACCTTTGCTCTGACTCGAGATACCGACAACATAGTCAGCATAGTTCTCGGCTGTGATTGTTGCATTCATTGTATCATCCAACTCATTTGCGAGCTTGCCACCAAACTTGCAGTTGATGATGCTGCACTCATTTGTGGTGAAGCCTGCAATGCCTCCGGTGTACTCACCTTCGGCAGGACGAGCAAGGGTTGTTGTGCCGATAGTGAGATTACCGAAATACTTACATCCCGAAATCTCAACCTCGCCAATAGCCCAACCTGCGATACCACCCGCGCGAGGGTTGCACGATCCGGCTTGTGTACTCTTGATGTTAGCCACAACCTTGCAATTCTCGACTGTTGAGGTCTCGGCAACACCTGCGATACCTCCCGCATAAGTGCTCTCGTGGTTACCAATCTTGTTGTCGGTGAACGAGCACTCCGATACGGTAGCATTCACCACATAGCCTACTACGCCACCCACTGCGGCACGATA
>JAZLDJ010000060.1:0-4655 GCA_045614685.1 Alistipes sp.
TTGGAGGCGCCAAATGCCGACATATTCCCATATCAGCGTCGTGCCGAGAGTTATTTAACGGTAGACGGTAAGAACTATGATTGGGGTAAGTGTGCAGGTCACGAGTATTGGATGGCTGAAGCAGTGAAGCGTGGAAGCAACTATTTTATACTATTTTCGAATACTCCTTTGGTACAATATACACTAAATGGCAAGGGCTACTCTGATGGTAAGCGTGCCAATATCCGCGAGGAGTGTTATGATGATTATGCCCGTTACCTTGTGACCGTGGCAAAACACTATATGGATAAGGGTTGGAAAGTTCCGTTTATCAGTCCAATTAACGAGCCGCAGCACCAATGGGATACTCCAAAGCAAGAGGGCTCGACTTGGCGTAATAGCGAGATGAAGCGGATGGTGGTTGCCCTTGATGCAGAGCTGTCAAAGGAGAGTTGTTTTGATAATCTTCGCATACAACTTGGCGAGGTTGCGCGCGTTATATATCTCTACGATAAGCGTGAAACTTATGTTGAGCGTTACGGAGAGGTTGAGGCTCCGCACTATGTATTACGAAATTTCTTTGATGAAAAGTCGCAGTTCTATGTTGGAAATCTTCGCCACCTTGATCGTGAAATCTATACGCACGAATATCGCAATCTAGAATCGAGTGCACTGATTCGCGAACAACGCAAAAAGGCTCGGGAGGAGTGCGATAAATATGGTGTTGAATATCATATGTCTGAGTGGTGTTTGCTCCCTGATGCAAAGGAGAAAGGAATAGAGGGCTTTACGGCTGATTGGGAGAGTGCGAATAAAGCCGATATGCAGGCCGGTTTGTTGATGGCACGACTTATTTATAGTGATATGGTCGATGCTCTCGCCAAGTCGTGGAGCTATTGGAAGGGTATGGAGCTGCGTGGCGACCACGCCTTGATTGCTCTTCACGCTAAGGATGGCGACATCTTCCGAGGAGGCGATGTCAAGGCTAACAAACTCTTGTATGCGCTTGGAAATTACAGCTTCTTTGTGCGCCCGAACTACAAGCGCGTGGCTCTTACGGGTGCCGACAATTTGAGTGAGGTGGCAGCTACGGCATACCTCTCGCCCGATGGCAAGAGATTGGTTGCGGTATATGTGAATAACACCTTCGAGAAGAAGGCGGTTGAGGTAGCCTTGCCAAAGTCTTGTAAGGTTTCTTCGGCCAAGATGTACATTACCGACGAGCGCAACGACCTCTCTGCGCACGAAATGGTAAAGACGTTTTCGTTCAGCCTAAACGCCCGTTCTGTAACAACAGTTGTCTATAACCTAAAATAAATAATTTTTAACGTTTAATTTTTAACTTTTAACTACCTATGGAACTTCCTTTTGCAGAATCTTGGCGAATCAAGATGGTTGAGCCAATCAAAAAGAGCACTCGCGAGGAGCGCGAGCAGTGGATGCGTGAAGCAAACTACAACCTTTTCCAGTTGCGTTCGGAGCAGGTCTACATCGACTGCCTCACCGACTCGGGAACAGGTGCAATGAGCGACCGCCAGTGGGCAGCCGTAATGTTGGGTGATGAGAGCTACGCTGGCTCGTCGTCGTTCTTCCACCTCAAGGAGACTATCAATAAGATTACAGGTTTCGAGTATGTTATCCCTACTCACCAGGGCCGTGCTGCCGAGAATGTATTGTTCTCGCACCTTGTGAAGGCTGGCTCGATTGTGCCAGGTAACTCTCATTTTGATACCACCAAGGGCCACATCGAGAGCCGTAAGGCTACTGCCCTCGATTGCACTATCGACGAGGCGAAGGATACTCAGCTCGAGATTCCTTTCAAGGGTAATGTAGACCCTAAGAAGTTGGAGAAGGCTTTGGCCGAGCACCACGAGAATGTGCCGTTCATTATCGTAACCATCACCAACAATACCGCAGGTGGTCAGCCTGTATCGATGCAGAACTTGCGCGAGGTGCGTGCTATTGCCGACAAGTATGGCAAGCGCGTAGTGCTCGACTCGGCTCGCTTTGCCGAGAATGCCTACTTCATCAAGACTCGTGAGGAGGGTTATGCAGATAAGACCATTAAGGAGATCGCCTTGGAGATGTTCTCGTTGGCTGACGGTATGACAATGTCGGCTAAGAAGGATGGTATCGTGAATATGGGTGGCTTCATCGCTACTCGCCACGAGGATTGGTACGAGGGTGCAAAGCGCTTCTGTATCCCATTCGAGGGCTACCTCACCTATGGTGGTATGAATGGCCGCGACATGGAGGCTTTGGCTGTAGGTCTCGACGAGAATACCGAGTTCGACAACCTCGAGACTCGTATCCACCAGGTGGAGTTCCTTGCAGGCTTGCTCGACGAGTATGGCATCCCTTATCAGCGTCCTGTGGGTGGTCACGCCATCTTTGTAGATGCTTCGAAGGTGCTCACCAAGGTACCAAAGGAGGAGTTCCCTGCACAGACCCTCGCTATCGAGCTCTACCTCGAGGCCGGCGTTCGTGGTTGCGAGATTGGCTATATCCTTGCAGACCGCGACCCTGTAACTCGCGAGAATCGCTTCGGTGGTCTCGACTTGTTGCGCCTCTGCGTGGCACGTCGTGTCTACACCGACAACCATATGAAGGTTATCGCTGCCGCTCTCAAGAATGTATTCGATCGTCGCGACGAGATTACTCGCGGTGTGGAGATTACTTGGGAGGCAGAGCTTATGCGCCACTTCACTGTTAAGTTGCGTAAGTTGTAATAACCCATCCTAAAAGGTGATAAAGCGGTCGATATCGGCCGCTTTTTTTGTTGGATGAGGCTGATATTTTCCCGATTTTTGTTATCTTTGTAAAAAATATAGTACGCTATGAATATCAGAATTGGTCACGGATACGATGTGCACGCCTTGGGCGAGGGGTTGCGATTGGTGCTTGGTGGGGTGGAGATTCCACACACAAAGGGTTGCATTGCCCATTCCGATGGCGATGTCTTGGTGCATGCCATCTGCGATGCACTGCTTGGAGCTGCCGCACTAGGAGATATCGGTAAACACTTCCCCGATACATCGGCCGAGTTCAAGGGCATAGATTCGCTCATTCTGCTACGTAGGGTTGTTGCTCTGCTTGCCGAGAATGGCTACACCATCTCGAACATAGATTCGACAATAGCTATGCAGCGTCCGAAGTTGCGACCATATATAGATACTATGCGCGCGCGTATAGCCGAGGCTGCGGGCCTTGCCGTAGAGCAGGTCTCTGTAAAGGCGACCACCACTGAGCATCTCGGATTCGAGGGAGAGGAGAGAGGAGTGTCAGCCACTGCAATATGTTTACTAACATCGTTCTGAGCGGCTCTTTTCGCACCAATCGTCGGTAGCCGAAATGCTCACATAGGCCTACTATGCTGCGCTTTCGCCTCCTAGCTTGGCGCAAAAATAGCTCACTCATAAGCGATGTTGGGGTTGTGGAATTTTTTAAAACTTTAAGACGATATAAACATGAAAAATTTGGAACCAAAATTGGTGTGGGGAATCTTCGACGAGATTACGAAGGTGCCACGACCATCGAAGCACGAGGAGAAGATAGGCAAATATCTTGTAGAGTTTGCCAAGAGTCACAATCTTGAGTATCAGTGCGATGCCATCGGCAATGTGGTAATTCGCAAGCCGGCAACTGCTGGCTACGAGTCGCGCCCAACCGTGGTGCTTCAGGCTCATACCGACATGGTATGCGAGAAGAATTCGGACAAGGTGTTCGACTTCAACAACGACCCTATTCAGACCATTATCGATGGCGACTGGGTGAAGGCAGACGGCACAACCCTAGGTGCCGACGATGGCATTGGAGTGGCTGCAGCATTGGCTCTCTTGATTGATGAGAGTGTGGCGCATCCTGCTCTCGAGGCCCTATTTACCGTAGACGAGGAGACAGGCCTCACAGGTGCATTTAACCTTGGCGAGGGTATGGTGCAGGGCAAGTACCTCATCAACCTCGACTCGGAGGATGAGGGCGAGGTGTTTATTGGTTGCGCAGGTGGTATCGACACCTTAGCATATCTTCCTCTTGTTACCAAGAAGGCTCCTGCTCATCACACCTACTATAAAGTTACCGTAAGTGGTCTTTTGGGTGGACACTCGGGTGATGACATCGACAAGGGTCACGCCAACTCCAATAAGTTGGCTGCTCGTATTGCCGAGCGTGCCGTGCGATTGTTTGGCGCAAAGTTGTCGCACTTCGATGGCGGAAATCTCCGCAATGCCATTCCGCGTGAGGCATACATCATCTTGGGCGTGCCAAGCGCTCAGGCCGAGGAGTTTGTAGCCGATGTTACTGCGTTTGGCGCAACTCTCTGTGCCGAGTTCGCTTTGGTCGAGAAGGGTGCGAAGGTCGAGGTTGCCGAGACCGAGGCTCCTGTTACCGTTCTTGCAGAGGAGACTCAGCGCAACTTGCTTTTGGCCTTGATAAGTGTTCCGTCGGGCGTGTTGGCTATGTCGGCCGCTATGCCAGGCTTGGTCGAGACTTCTACAAATCTTGCGTCGGTGAAGTTCCGCGAGGATGAGATTGTTATTACCACCTCGCAGCGTTCGTCGCTGGAGAGTGCCAAGGAGTATGCCAAGCTCCACGTCGAGAGCGCATTCGTAGCGGCAGGTTGTCAGGTTGTACACTCGGATGGCTATCCAGGATGGGCTCCAAATCCAAATTCGGCT
>JAZLDJ010000061.1:0-25411 GCA_045614685.1 Alistipes sp.
TACGATTACCTCGCGCTTGTTAATCTCGGTAACGGTACCGTCAACGGTCTCACCTACTGCGATGTTAGACATCGACTCGCTATAAAGCGCCTCGATCTCCTCCTTCGACTGGTTGTAAAGGCCCGACTCGTTCTCAAACGCTGCCCAATCAAAATTCTCGACTGCTACTTTTGTATTCTCCATACAATTAAATGTTTTTGCGATACAATCGCTCGTTAAAAAGTTAATAATAAAGTGAATTGTGCGTACGTGCTAACCTATGCGCGCACGATACGGCTTGCAAAGGTATGTATTTTTTTGCAAGTTCCAACTTTTTTCCCGCACTTTTTGCGAGAAATTTTCGTCGTACCCTAATTAATTGGTCTTGAATGGTTTATTACCTACGAAAATCTCCTCGGTGACGCGGCCAAATGGGTCGGTAGCAACCACCTTTATTGTGGAGGTTTGCGAACTGCGCTGCACTCTGAACATATGCTGGCAGCTATTTCGTCCGAAACGAGGTTTCTGGCGACTATGCTTCTGTGTAATGGTCGGACCGGTAACCACATAGAGCGGGTCGGCCTGCATGATTTGCCTTACGCGAAGAGGTCTGTTATCTTCATACACCTTGAGCGTAGCACCTGGCTCGTAGCCCCACCAGTTGATATAGATATAATTTTTGAACTCGTTGCCTCCGTAGTTGACAAAGGTCTTTGGATGCTCGCGAAGGAGATTCTGCACATCGAGATTCTCGCGATAGTATGCTCCAACAGTCGCCATATCGTAGACGCGAAATGTTTTGGTAGAGCCCTTGTCGGTACGATGATGCCACTCCATCTTGCTACCCTTGACATCGAAGATTTCCAAACCAGCGTCGGTACCTACGCTATTTATTTGGCGATAACCATTGTTGCCCGTACGCCATCTTTCGCCAGAGATCGACGCTATAGTGTGCTCGATGATATGAGGCAACTCCTTAGGATTGGAGATACGTCGGTCACCCGAGCCCGAGGTTATGAAGTGAACATTCTCGAACTTTGCAAAGCAATTGGTTATCGAGTCGACATGCTCCGGCTTGGAGAGACGCTTAGCCATACGTCGTTTCGAGTTGGTGGTCAGAGTGGTGTGATGCATACACACAACCACAGGCTTCGATTTATCCTTCAACATAGACAAATCCTTGCGCAACCAATCGAGCTGGTCGGATGTGACAAAGCGGTCGTAGTTGCGTTTGCCCACAATCTCGGTTGGATAGTTGCCTTTGCCAGGCTGATTGCGGAAGACGGTATTGTCGAGCACAACATAGTGTACGTCGCCAATATTTACCGCGTAGTATTTTGGACCACAAGTATTTACGTAATGGCGCTCTGACTCGTAGTCGGTAAGACCTGTACCAGGCACAGCACCATCGTGGTCTTGGTCGCCCATCATAGAGTAAATCATTGTTGGGTAGCGCAATGATGCCACCATCGAAACAGCATCGCCCACATCGAACTCGCGCGAATACCACGCAGCATTGTTGCTGAGGTCACCCAAAAGCATAGTGTAGGTTGGGACATCGCTCTCGGCGGCTATCTTTGTGATGGCTGGCACTACGTTCTGCTTGAACTGCAACAAATCGTTATTAGAATTTTGCAGATAGATGTTCGACACAAAGAACATACGATGGTTGCTCTGGTCGCGCTTAACAAGGTGGAAGTCGTGCACCTCGCCCACCTGACGCTTCTTGCGGAGATGGTGCCAGAACTGAGGGCGAATGCGCTTCTCGCACACAGGCTCGTAGCCCGACGGAGTGGTGATATAGACAACGCCCTGGAACTTATGCGAAGCCATGGCATAGCGGCCCAAAGAGTCGGTTTTCACGATGTGGAAACCATCCGTAACCTGCACATCGACCACAGGTTGTCCCTCGCAAAGCACCCTTCCCGAAATGGTTATAGAGTCTCGCTTAACCACCCTCTTGGCCTCGGCTCCATAAGCCAACACCAACATCACCATCACGATAACAACTCTGCGCAACATCTTCACTTATTTTTGAATTTTGCAATATCTATTCTTGCGAATAAACCACCTGTTTTGTCTCGAAGAACTCCTCCTCGAAGAACTCCGAAATATAGTGACGCTCCCACTTGCGGCGGCTTGCACGAAGCTCCTCGGTGAGGTCACCACCCTTGAGGTAGAGAATACCATTCGGGCAGCTACCCTTAGCGCCCTTACGCACCATTCCGCGTACCCAGCCAACAAATGTTGGCATATCGGTAACTGCACGCGAAACAATATAGTCGAACTGCTCCTTCAACTGCTCGACACGACCATTTACGGTGCGGATATTGGTCACACCAACAGCCTGGCAAACGCCCTCTACCACGCGAATCTTCTTACCAATGGAGTCGCACGCTACAAACTCCACATCGGGGAATAGGATTGCGAGTGGCACCGACGGAAAACCTCCGCCACAGCCCACATCGAGCACCTTGGCTCCCGCCTCGAAACGGCACACCTTGGCTATGGCCAACGAGTGCAAAATGTGGTGCAGATAAACGTGCTCCATATCCTTGCGCGAAATGACATTAATCTTGGCATTCCACTCGGCATAGACCTCGCCCAAACGGGCAAACTGCTCGCGCTGACGCTCGGTCAGATTGTCGAAATATTTTTCGATAAGTGCTACACTATCCATCTCTCTTCTCCTCTATTCATTCGCCTCCTCGCCTTGGGTGATGAGTTGGCACATCATATTACGCACCCTAAAGATGCGGGTCTTGACCGTACCCAGTTTCATATCGAGCTTCTCGGCTATCTCCTCGTAGCTATACTCGTCGAGGAACCGCAGCTCGAAAAGTTGTCGATAATCCTTTGGCAACATTGCTATATATCGCTCGATTTGGGCACGCTGCTGCGCATTGATGATGCACTCCTCGGGAGTTGGTGCCGAAGTCTGTTGTGCAGGGCTATTTTCGAGCGGAATATTCTCGGGGTTAAGAGCTTTGCTCTTACGCGTACGGTTAAAGTCAACAAATGTGTTGCGGGCAATAGTATAGATCCAAGCGCCAAAATCGAACCTCGGATCGTAGAGTCCAATCTTGAGATAGGCCTTCATAAAGGCCTCCTGCATCAGGTCCTCAACATCGTCGTTGTTGCCTGCATATTTGAGCAACATGGCATAAATCATATCGCGATGACGCGTGAAGAGAGTATCGAAGGCTATGCTGTCGCCCTCGATAACCATCTCGACCAATGCGCGGTCATCGCAAGTATGATACTCCTTTACTCCCACGACTTCTTAGGTTTTCTGCACGAACCGATTGCAAGCGCTATTCGCAAGAATGGCTCGATGATATCGTATACAAAGTGGAATGGCGCCAGGCCATGCTCACCCAAACGATGAGCATTGCGCACCACCACAAAAAGCACAAAGAAGTAGCGCAAAAGCAACAGCACAAGTGCTGCCACCTTAAACTCCCACGGCATGAAGACGAGCGCAGCAACTACCAATGCAAAGAAGAGCAGTCGCATAGTGAGCTCGGACACAGCGTGCGCCTTGGCCATCTTCGGATAGTAGCGATGTGTGGCGCGTAGCTCCTTGATGCGATGCCACCACCAAATCCAGCCACCCCAGGTACGCTCGTTACAGGTTGCACGCGGCGAGAGCACCACGCTAACATTATCGCGAGTGGCTATCTGCTGCACAAATAGGTCGTCTTCGCCAATGGTCATATGCAGATAGTTGTAGCCGCGAACATCGAAGTAGAGACTCTTCTTGAAGCCCAACGCATTGCGCGAAGCGGCGTATGTCTTGTGACGAATTGCAGAGGTAATCCACTCCACCGAGGTTGTAAATCTATACTCACGGAAGAAGAAGTTCTTCACACCACCCGTGCGCTCAATTCCGCTATAGCCCAACACCACATCGCCATAGAGGAAGCCCTTAGCCATAAGCGACAACCAACGCTCCGACGAAGGTGTAGCATCGGGCGAGGTGGTTACGATAAAATCGTACTTTGCGCTCTTGATACCCACATTCAGGGCAATCTTTGGCGATACGGGATATTGTGGAGAGTAGTCGATATGAACTGGCGTGAGGTGAGGATAGAGCCTCTGCAACGATTTTATGTCGGAAAAGTAGTCGTTGCTATTACCCACATAGACCAGCACAACCTCGAACTCCTTGTGGTCTTGAGTCAAGAGCGAGACAAGCGTGGTATCGAGATATTTCGAATCCTCGGCAAAGAGCGGAACAATCACCGAAATTGGCGGTTCTTGATCACGACACTGCTTGCGATTTGTAAGTCGGAACGAAGCAACACGACCATAAAGACCGAGATGGAGCGAAATTTCGATTATGAAGAGCACTAAAATAGCAACTCCCAATGCAATACCAAATTCGCCGTAATTTGTTAATATGCTGTGAATTATATACGATATCTTCTCCATTTTGCAAAGTCGTGTTGTCAATTATTTTGCAAACTTACGCAAAATTTCGCGAAAATTAGTAATTTTGCACAAGATTATGAAGTTTACTTTACAATATAAGGATTCGGCGACTCGCGCACGCGCGGGCGAAATGGTCACAGACCATGGTGTAATTCAGACCCCAATATTCATGCCCGTAGGTACTGCGGCAGCTATGAAGGGCATCTTCCACCGTGATGTTCGCGACGAGGCCAAAGCTCAGATTATTTTGGCCAACACCTACCACCTCTATCTACGTCCGGGAATGAAAATTTTGGAGGAGGCTGGAGGCGTTCATCGTTTTTCGACTTGGGACAAGCCTATGCTCACCGATAGTGGTGGTTTCCAGGTGTTTTCGCTTGCTGCATGCCGTAAGTTGAAGGAGGAGGGTTGCCACTTCCAGTCGCACATCGACGGCTCGCGCCACCTCTTCACCCCCGAGAGCGTAATCGATACCGAGCGAACCATTGGTGCCGACATCATGATGGCATTCGACGAGTGTCCTCCGGGCGATGCTCCGAAGGAGTATGCTGCGAAATCGTTGGCTCTGACCGAGCGCTGGCTCGACCGCTGCTTCAACCAATACCACAAGACGCAGCCTAAGTACGGACACTACCAGTCTTTATTCCCAATTGTGCAGGGTTGCGGCTATCCAGACCTTCGCGCCAAGGCGGCAGAGAATGTCTTGCAGTACAATGCCGATGGTTACGCCATTGGCGGTTTGGCCGTAGGAGAGCCTACCGATGTGATGTACGCCATGATTGAGGTGGTGAATGCGGTGCTACCTGAGGATAAACCTCGCTACCTGATGGGGGTGGGAACTCCTATAAACATCTTGGAGGCTATCTCGCGTGGTGTCGACATGTTCGACTGCGTAATGCCAACTCGAAATGGCCGCAACGGACAATTATTTACGAGCGAAGGCGTTATAAATATACGCAACAAGAAGTGGGAGAACGACTTTTCGCCAATCGATCCGAATGGTACGACATTCGTTGACCACACCTACTCGAAAGCCTACCTGCACCACCTTGTAGTGTGCGGTGAGATGTTGGCAGCGCAGATTGCCTCGTTACACAACATCGGCTTCTACCTCTGGCTGGTGGGCGAGGCGCGCAAGCACATCATCGCTGGCGACTTTGCCCAGTGGAAGGAGATTATGGTCGAGAAGCTCGGACGAAGACTCTAAAAAGGGTTGAGAGTGGAGAGTGGAGAGTTAAGAGATAATTTTGCATTTTAAATTTTGCATTTTGAATTAAACAATGGAGCCGCAATATCGAAAATGGCCTAAGTTATGGCCGGGGTTGAATATCCTCGACCGATACATCATACGTAAGTTCCTCGGAACCTACATATTCTCCATTATGATCTTTATTGTGATTGTGGTGATATTCGACTATGTCGAAAAAATCGACGACTTCACCACCACAAAGGCTCCGATGAACAAGATCATCAACGACTATTACCTCAACTTTGTTCCGTTCTTTATCAACCAGTTTAGTGCGCTATTCACCTTCATAGCCTGCATCTTCTTCACCTCGCGACTGGCTGGCAGAACCGAGATTGTAGCGATGCTCTCGGGTGGTATGAGTTTCCGCCGACTGATGTGGCCATACTTCATCAGTGCGTCGATAATCACCGCCATATCTCTAACGCTGAGCCTTTGGATTATTCCTGTCTCGCAACGCACCTGTGTAGCCTTCGAGCAGGAGTACATACCACGCCGTAAGGAGTTTAAATACGACCGTCATATCTATCGTCAAGTCGAACCAGGCACCTTCCTCTATCTTCGAGGTTTCAACGACAAGTCGCTCAAGGCGTCGTTCCTAGCCATCGAGAAGTACGAAGGAAGCTCGTTGCTCTCAACATTGGAGACCTCGGATGCAACCTTCGAGAGGGAGACCAAGCGTTGGACCGCACAACGATATGTCACCCGCTACTTCGACGACGAGGAGCACGAGACATTCAAGCAGCACCGTAACCTCGATACGCTGCTTAACCTCGACATCAACGAGTTGGGTAACATCAGCCAGCTGATTAAGACTATGAATATCGATGAGTTGAACGCCTTTATCGACCAGCAGCGAGCCAAGGGCTCCGACTCGATACGCCAACTCGAGGTGGAACGACACACCCGATACGCCTACCCTCTCGGAACGTTTATTCTCACCCTTATCGGTGTGGCTCTATCCTCACGAAAGGTGCGAGGAGGTACTGGCTTGCACATCGGAGTAGGTATCGCGCTTTGCTTCTCCTACATTATGCTCAACCGAGTATTCGAGGAGTTTGCCAAGGGCGGTTCGTTGCCTACAATGTTGGCGGTGTGGCTGCCAAATATCATATACGCAATAGTGGCAATTTACCTCTATCGCAAAGCACCAAAATAGTATGACCATAACCGAGATAACCCAAAAACTAGAATGCGGAGGACGCATCGATGCCAACGAGGCAAAACTCCTTTGGGAAGAGGCTCCGTTGTGGCTATTGGCGCGTTTAGCCACCGAGGCAAAGCAGCGCAAGAGTGGTGACAAGGTCTTCTACAACAAGAACTTCCACCTCGAGCCTACCAACATATGCCTCTTCGAGTGTCGCTTCTGCTCCTACCGTCGTCGCAAAGGCGAGGCCGGAGCGTGGGACTACTCTATGGATGAGGTTATCGAGCAGGTCGTAGCACGCACGGAGAGCGGTGCTACCGAGGTGCATGTCGTTGGTGGCGTACACCCCGAACGAGACCTCTACTACTATGCCGAGATGATTCGTCGCATCAAGGAGGTTATGCCCTCGATATGCGTGAAGGCCTTCACTGCAGTGGAGCTACACTATATGATTCGCAAGGCTGGACTCTCCATCGAGGAGGGCTTGCAGTTGCTGAAGGATGCAGGTATGGAGTCCATTCCGGGTGGAGGTGCCGAGATTTTCGACGAGAAGATTCGCGCCGAGATTTGCCCAGGTAAATGCTCGTCGGCCGAGTGGCTCGAGATGCACGAAAAGGCGCACAATATGGGCTTCGATTCGAATGCCACAATGCTCTATGGCCACATCGAGAGCATAGAGCACCGCATAGACCACCTTATGCGTCTACGCGATTTGCAGGATAGAACGGGAGGTTTCAACGCCTTTATTCCGCTGAAGTTCCGCAGTGCAAACAACGGCTTGGAGCAGTTGGGCGAGACCTCGGTGGTGGACGATATGCGTACGTTGGCTATGAGCCGACTTATACTCGACAATGTGCCCCACATCAAGGCCTACTGGGTGATGTATGGCAAAGAGACGGCCGAGATGGCTCTCTCGTTTGGTGCCGACGACATAGATGGCACAATCGAGGACTCGACCAAGATATACTCGATGGCGGGAGCTGCCGATGAGCGACCTCGCCTCACAATTGCCGAGATTGAGAGAATGTGTCGTGACGCGGGCTACAGGGCTATAGAGCGCGACACTCACTATAACGAACTTTAACGAAATAGAGAATAGATGAAGACGAAGATTAAAGATTTTTTCAAGAGGATGTGGGAGTACATCAAGGGTATCCGAAAATACCCTATAATGTGCCACATACTAATTATCATCTGCGTAATAGGCGCACTAGTGGGTCTTTCGCTCCTAGCCATGTCGCTCGGCACACGCCACGACGCTCAATGCACGGTGCCTAACTTCGAGGGAACGCTCCTCAGCGACGCTCGTCGTACGGCCGAGAAGAACGACCTCGAGATTGTTGTTAACGACTCGCTCTATGTCGCTTCCTATCCGGGTGGCACAGTTCTCGATCAGCTTCCGAACGGAGGCGTGGTAGTGAAACCTGGCCGCAAGATCTACGTCACAATCAACGCCTATAGTCAGCGTATGGTGTCAGTACCTTATGTGGCTGGTCGCTCGCTGCGTCAGGCGGTAAATATGCTCGAGGCCGGAGGTCTTGGAGTTAAGCGCATCGAATATGTCAATGATATAGCAACAAACTATGTTTTGGGGCAGTATCTCAACGACGAGAAGGTGACCGAAGAGAGCAAACTCAAGGCTCCATATGGTAGCGGTGTTATTCTCAAGGTGGGTATCGCAGCCGATGCCAAGCCTTTGGTTGTGCCACTTCTTCTCGACTGCAGCTTGGCCGAGGCCAAGAGTCGCTTGTGGGAGTCTGGCCTCAACGTGGGTGAGACCTATTTCGACGACGGCATTTTGGCTGTAGATCGCGACAATGCAAAGGTCTACGCTCAGTCGGTAACAGCTGGTCGCACCGTATCGTATGGTGGTCGCATCTCACTTTCGCTCTCGCTCGACGGAACAAAGTCTAACACAGCAAAGATAGAGCACGAAAAGGCTGTAGAGCGCGAGAAAAAGTTGGCCGACTCGCTCGCTCATGTCGAGCAGGAGTTGCGTCGCCAAGCCGAGGAGACTCAAGCAGCCCAGGAGTCGCACAACAACTTCTTCTAGAGGTTGGCTATAAAGCTTTAACATCACCCTTTTACCGAGAATTATGGCTGAAAAATATATAGACGAAGAGTTGTTCGACGAGGCTGATGCGCTCGACTTCGAGGGCGACGACGAAGAGGGTGGCGTGGGCGTTATGCCACGCAAGTTCCTCTCCGACCAACAACCAGACGAGAACGGCTTGTACGAGCACTATGCTATTACCGTAGATAAGGGGCAGTCGATGATGCGCCTGGATAAGTATCTCACCACGCATATCGAGAACTGCTCGCGCAACCGCATACAGAATGCCATAGATGAGGGCGGTGTCTTCGTAAACGAGAAGCCGCAAAAGGCGTCGTACAAGATTAAGCCTTTCGACAAGATTTCTATGCGCCTGGCATTCCCTCGCTACGAGGTATTGCTCACACCCGAGGATATTCCAATCGACATTATGTACGAGGATGACGATGTTATCGTAGTGAATAAGGAGGCGGGAATGTGCGTACATCCTGGCCACGGCAACTACTGCGGTACGCTTGTCAATGCGCTGACTTTCCACCTCAAGGATAACCCGATGTTCCAGCAGGGCAACGAACGTGCCGGCTTGGTGCATCGCATCGACAAGAACACCTCGGGAATCCTCGTTGTAGGTAAGAACGAGCAGGCTTGTCAGCACCTCTCGCACCAATTTTTCCTCCACTCCACACAACGCCGCTATATTGCGCTCGTGTGGGGCAACTTGGCCGAGGATGAGGGCACAATCACTGGCCATATCGGTCGCAACCCAAAGAATCGCCATCAGATGTATGTCTTTGCCGATGGCTCGGAGGGTAAGCACGCTGTTACACACTATAAGGTGCTCAAGCGCTATGGCTATGTAACGTTGGTGGAGTGCCGTCTCGAGACAGGCCGTACCCACCAAATTCGTGTACATATGCAGTATATCGGCCATCCGCTCTTTAACGATGAGCGCTACGGTGGCGACAAGATATTGAAGGGAACTACCTTCTCGAAGTATAAGCAATTTATTGAAAACTGCTTCGAGACAATGCCTCGCCACGCCTTGCACGCACGCCTCTTGGGCTTCGAACACCCAAAGACCGGCGAGTACAAGGAGTTCACCCTCGGTCTGCCGAAGGACTTCGAGGCAGTCCTCGAAAAGTGGGATAACTACTCCAAAAATGCGCAAAATGCATTTTCGGAGTAACGGAAAAACAATGGTCAATGGCTAATAGCTAAAAGCAAAAACGCAATGGGATTCTTGCCAACAACAGTCAAGGAGATGCGCCAGCTCGGTTGGGACTATGTAGATATAGTCCTATTCTCAGGTGATGCCTATATCGACCATCCGTCGTTCGGTACAGCGGTGGTGTCGCGATTGTTCGAGGATGAGGGTTTGCGTGTGGCGGTTGTGCCACAGCCAAACTGGCGAGACGATTTGCGCGACTTCAAGAAGTTCGGCACTCCACGCCTCTGCTTCTGCGTTACGGCGGGTGTGATGGACTCGATGGTAAACCACTACACCGCCAACAAACGCTTGCGCTCAAACGATGCCTATACGGCTGGCGGTGCTGCGGGTTTCCGTCCCGACTACGCCGTTACAACCTATACACAAATCCTCAAGAAGTTGTTCCCTACGACACCTGTGTTGATTGGTGGTATCGAGGCATCATTGCGCCGCTTCACCCACTACGACTATTGGCAAGACGGTCTAAAACACTCGATTTTGGTTGAGAGTGGTGCCGACTTCTTGCTCTACGGTATGGGCGAGCGTGTTATCCGCGAGGTGGCACGCGCAATGCGTAATGGCTACAATGCCAAGCTGCTCCGAGGCTTGAAGCAGGTGGGCTTCGTGGCGGACAAAAAGTTTATTGACTCTCTGCCGAGTGAGAAGACCATAATGCTCCACTCGTTCGAGCAGTGCAAAAAAGATAAGCGCGCCTTTGGCGAGAATTTCACAAAGGAGGAGACCGAAAGCAACCGCCTCGAGAGCGAGAATATCCTCATCGAGAAGACAGGCAACGACTATGTCGTGATAAATCCGATGCACGCAGCTCTTTCGAGCGAGGAGCTGGATTCAGCATTTGACCTTCCGTATATGCGAGCACCGCACCCACGCTACAAGGGGCGTGGCGACATCCCTGCGTGGGAGATGATTAAGCACTCGGTGAATATCCATCGTGGTTGCTTCGGAGGTTGCTCGTTCTGCACCATTTCGGCACATCAGGGCAAGTTTATCTCCTCCCGTAGCGAGGTCTCGATTATGCGCGAAGTTGAGGCGGTGACCAAGATGCCCGACTTCCGAGGCACAATCACCGATATCGGAGGCCCTTCGGCCAATATGTACAACCTCGGCGGTAAGAACAAGGCCGCGTGCGCCAAGTGTGTGCGCCCATCGTGCTTGCATCCGAAAGTCTGCCCAAATCTGAATAACGACCATCGCCCATTGCTCGACCTTTACAGGAAGATTCGCACCTTCAAGGGGGTTAAGCACGCCTATATCGGTAGTGGTATCCGCTACGACCTGTTCGACAACTCGGACTACCTGCGCGAGGTGGTTGTGCATCACACCTCGGGTCGACTGAAGGTTGCGCCCGAGCATACCGAGGATGGCGTGTTGAAGTTGATGCGTAAGCCGTCGTTCTCGTTGTTCGAGGAGCTCAATCGCAAGTTCAACCGCATTTGCCGCGAAAATGGTCTGCGCTATCAACTAATACCATACTTTATCTCGTCGCACCCAGGTTGTCGCGAGGCAGATATGCGCGCCCTATCGCAGAAGGTGCTTGGCAAGCTAAACTTCACGCTCGAGCAGGTGCAAGATTTGACTCCTACGCCAATGACGCTCTCGTCGGTGATGTTCTACACGGGCGAAAACCCTTATACTGGCGAGAATGTCTACGTGGCTCGTTCGCAGGAGGATAAGCGCAAGCAAAAGCAATATTTCTTCAAGAAAATCCAACATAAATAGATATGAAACACCTCTCTCTTTTGATAGTTTCGTTGCTGATAGTGGGATGTTCCAACCCATCGGACGACACAACTACCCCACCAGCTTCGGAGCCTGTGGAGTTCAAGAAATATGCCGACGACGACGAGATTAAGGTGATGAGTTTCAACGTTCGCACCGATTCGAGCTCGGATGGCACGAATGGCTGGAGCTACCGCAAAACGGCCTGCGTGGAGATGATCAAGGACCAGAAGCCTACCATCATAGGCTTTCAGGAGGCTCAGTTCACCTTGCAGTGGAGCTACCTGAAGGAGCAGCTCAAGGACGAATACGAAGGCTTTGGCGTGAGCCGCACCACCGGCAAGGAGTCGGGCGCAGGTGAGTGTATGGGCATAATGTACAACAAGAGCGTTGTCGAGAAGCTCGACGGAGGCACATTCTGGCTCTCGGAGACTCCCGATGAGCCATCGAAGGGTTGGGACGCAGCCTACACCCGAAGCTCTACTTGGGGTCTCTTCAAGCACAAGCCTACGGGCAAGAAGTTCTACTACATCAACACCCACCTCGACCACGAATCGGGAAAGGCGCGCATCGAGGGTATGAAGCTCATTGCACGCTACTTCGAGCCTTATAAGAAGAATTATCCAATATTCCTCACAGGCGATATGAATACCGATATGGCGAGCGAGGCGATGCAGGCGGTGAAGGATTTTATGTGGAACACACGTCTGTATGCACCGACCGACTTGACCGACTTCAGAAACACATACAATGGCTGGTCTACAAAGACAAACAACAAGGTTATCGACCACATCTATTGCCGCAAGGGTGCCAAGGTGGTGGAGTATCACACCATTACCGAGAAGTACGACTCGGCAAAGTTTATCTCGGACCACTATCCTATCTACGCTATCGTAGAGCTCTAATATGAAGCGTTTTTTACTCACTGTTACAGCTGTGTTGGTTGCCATATGTGGCACGGCCAAGGAGCAGCACGAGCCATCGTCGTTCGAGGTGGCAAAACCTGTGTGGAGTCAATTCCGCGAAAAGGAGAAGAACCTCACACTCACATTCTGCGAGGAGATAAAGGTTGGCAGAGCAGGCGAAGCATCCATTCGCTTGGCTGCATCGTGCGACTACCGCCTACGCGTAAATGGCGAGTTCGTGGGCCACGGACCTTGCGTGGCGGCTCACGACTTCTACCGCATAGACGCCTACGACCTACGTCCATATCTTCGCCGCGGCAAGAACAACATCACCATCGAGGTGGCGGGCTACAACTCGCCAAGTTACTATCTGCTCGACCAGCCATCGTTCCTTCAGGCCGAGGTCGAGGTTGACGGCAAGGTGGTGGCAGCCACAGGTCGCGACTTTGTGGCCTACGACTACAAAGAGCGCGTAGCCGATGTTCCGCGCTTCTCGTTCCAACGTCCATACACCGAGTACTACCGTCTGCGAAGCGACCACTCCGACCTTAAGCCCGAAAAATTGGTCGAGCAGGAGCCAAAGACCCTCCTTGCGCGAGGTGTGGCATATCCCGACTATCGCATCCACGAGGCGAAACTTATCGGCACAAACCTCTACAAGTTTGCCACCAATAGCAGTGGTTTCCTACGCGCAAAGGTCAAGGTCGAAAAGCCCACTATCCTCACTCTTCGCTTCGACGAGATTTTGGGTGCTGACGGCCGAGTTATGGAGCGCAGATTGAGGTGGAATCCAGCTGTGACCTACCATCTGCCAAAGGGCGAATACGAATTGGAGTCATTCGAGCCCTACACGATGCAGTATGTAGAGGTCATCAGCGACAATCCTGTCGCAATTTCGGAGATTTCTATGCGCGACTACTGTAACTCCGATTGCCATCGCGCCAAGTTCGAGTCGAGCAACGCAGATTTGAACTTTATCTTCGAGGCGGCACGCCAAACCTATCGCCAAAATGCGCTGGACATCTACATGGATTGCCCTTCGCGCGAACGTGCAGGATGGTTGTGCGACAGCTACTTCACGGGCCGCGTGGAGTTTGTGCTCTCGGGCAAGAGCCGTATCGAGCGTAACTTCATAGAGAACTTCCTGCTCCCCAAAGAGTTCAAGGATATAGACAAGGGTATGCTTCCGATGTGCTACCCTGCCGACCACCGCAACCACAACTACATCCCAAACTGGGCAATGTGGTTTGTATTGGAGTTGGAGGAGTATCTCCACCGCACGGGCGATGCCGAGACTATCGCACGCGCACGTACGCGCGTTTATGAATTGGTAGAGTTCTTCCGTCCCTACCTCAATAGCGACGGATTGCTCGAAAAACTGCCGAAGTGGGTCTTTGTGGAGTACTCGAAGGCTAATAAGCTGGTGCAGGATGTGAGCTACCCGTCGAATATGCTCTATGCCGAGATGCTCGATGTCATCTCGCGCCTCTATGGCGACAAGGCCTTGGCCAAGCAGGCATCGAAGATTCGCGAGGTGATACGCAAGCAGTCGTTCGATGGCGAGTATTTCATCGACAATGCGGTACGCAACAAAGATGGCAAGTTGGTGCTTAGTGGCCAGCACACCGAGGTGTGTCAATACTACGCTCTGCTCTTTGGCGTGGCAACACCCGAAAGTCACCCTGCCCTGTGGGCCCGCCTGCGCGACGAGGTGACACCTGGCAGAGTCGAGAAGGGGCTATTCCCCGACCTGTATCCTATAAATGCCTTTATCGGTAGCTACCTCCGCTTGGAGCTATTGTCGAAATATGGCCTATCGAAGCAGATTCTGAACGAATCCATCGCCACCTACAAGGCTATGGCCGAGCGCACGGGAACATTGTGGGAGAGTCTGAAGGCTACGGCAAGTTGCAACCACGGATTCGCTTCGCACCTCACGAATGTGATGTATCGCGACGTGCTCGGCGTCTACGAGATTGCACCGCGCGAGAAGAAGATTCGCTTGCGTTTTATCGATAGCGGATTGGAGTGGTGCCGAGGCTCTATCCCTGTGGGCGAGGAGCAGATAGATGTGGAGTGGCAATACCGCGATGGCTCATTCCACGTAAAACTTCAACTGCCGAAAGGCTACTCCTACGAGATTATACCGATAGATTACAAGGTCTCTATAAAATAGAGAAAGATGCAAAAAGCCATTGCTTTTTGCATCTTTACTTTATGGTGCTATTCAGCATCTATCGTGTGGCACGAGCGTCTGCCTCACGATCTCTCTTCGAACTCTTGATGGTGACCTTCATACCAACCTTAACCAATGGTTTAAGTTTATTCAAGTGCTTATTGTTGAGACGGATACAGCCTTCAGTAGCGCGTGTGCCGATAGACTCGGGCGCATGGGTGCCGTGGATGCCAATGCCCTTATGTGGCGGTGTATAGAGGCGAATAAACCAATCGCCATAGGCGTGCGGTATCACGCCCTTGCCATCCTTGAAGTCGTGCGACCACGACGAAGCGGGCTGAATCTGTTGGATAGAGAACTCACCCTCGGGTGTCTTCATATCGCCCGGACGCTGCTTGTTGCCATAGTTCTTGCCAGCAGCTATCGGGAAATTGTAGATAACCTTGCCATTGACATCGTAAAGACGAAGAGTCATTGTCTCCTTCGAGATGACAATATGGTCGGCCTTTGCTGGATCGCCATTCTCGACCACCTTCACAGCCGACGACTGGCCATTAGCCAAGCCACAAGTGAGTATGGCCACAGCGGCCAAAAATAGATATCGTAGTTTCATATCTCGCACTCTATTAGAAGATGTAATTCAAACCAATATTCACACC
The DNA here is from genome assembly GCA_045614685.1 of Alistipes sp. GTDB lineage: Bacteria > Bacteroidota > Bacteroidia > Bacteroidales > Rikenellaceae > Alistipes. The sequence goes on from JAZLDJ010000061.1 coordinate 15,547, forward strand.
TGGCTTATACAAATTTTTCATCTTAAGCTCCGAAACCGGAACATTCAGGTCGGTATTTGTATAGACCTTTGTATTGAGCGGCACGGCAACCTCAGCCGAGAGGATAAAGTTGCGATTCATAGCCAACTTCAAACCAACACCCGCGCTCATATGCAACTTGCGAGGCTCGCCCGTGTAGATGAGATTCTTCTCGGCCTGTGTGAGCGAATTGTTCGTGAGCACCGACTTCTGCTCGTCGAGACGGTAAGGTTGCACGCAAGCTCCCATATCGAAGAATGGATTGGTTGCGAGGTAGAAGTTCTGCTTGATAAAGCGGAACGAAACGAGCTTGAAGCGCATCTCAACGTTTGCCCACGCATAGCCATCGCCAATCACACTGTTGTATGGCACACCACGCACGGTGTTGATACTTCCCAAACCATCCGAGATGATCTGTCGGAGGTACAAGGTGTTGATATTCTGCAAGGTGTAGTATGGCGCATTACCTGCCAACTTGCCCTGATATGCAAGGTGGTAAGCGAAGACAATCTTATCCTTCCAAACAGGTACGTAGTGGCGGAAGTGGGCAGCCAACTTTAGGTAATGATAGCCATCTTTGCCACGACCATTGAGGATGTCGGGCGAACCATAGGCGTAGAGCTCTGCCCAGATACCGCGTGTAGGGTCGGCCTCGTGCTCGCGGCTATCGTAGACCAAGCCAGCCTTAAGTTCGATGTGGTGGCCACCATTAGCCTCGTTCGGCTTGATAAGACCTGCACGCTGATACAACTGCCAAAGCGATGCCGAGTTGATATTCTGTGCAGTGAGATAGCCGTTTGGAGTGGTGTCGTAGGCTGGTGCACCCTTCTTCTTGAGGGTGATATCCTGAATATCGTACCACCAATACGATATACCTGCAGCCCAGCGGAACTTGTTGTCGGTGATATTGCCCTGGAAGTCGGCCATTACGCGCATCATCTGACGCTTGACGTTGTACATCGCCACGCGATTGAGCTGCTTCTTGCCACTTGCAAGGTCGGTGTAGTATGGCGAAGCACTACCATTGAATCCCATAAACGGATACATCTGCGCCAAAATATAGGTTGCAGCGGCGGTGAGACGCACCTTTGGTATGAGGTACTTCGAGTCGTAGAAGAAGTGGAGCTTCACCTGATCTTTGGTAGTCCACGACAAATCGATATTGAACTTGTGCTTATAGGCTGGATAGGTCGAACCATCGCCATAGTCGAATATCTCGCACAAGGCTCCAATCTGAAAGCCGGTATCGCTATTGTAGCCAATGGATGGAAATGGAGCAAAGTTCCACCCTTTTTTTACAGTCTGTTTCTTCTCGGTAGTTTCGGTCGTGCCCTTTTCGGACTTATCTTTCTTAGGCTCGGCCGAAACGTCGAACGACAAGAGCAAGGTGGCAACGAGTGCTAAAGCGAAAAATCTACGCATAATAGAGATGTTTTTAGAATGATTGTAGTAATTTGGCTATCGCAATGCCGAGGTAATTACCCACGGCATAGCCAATAAGGCCCGAACTGATGCCTGTAACGAGTGCTGCACGATTCTTCATTGCGTTCGAGATCATCGGCACAAATGGTGGCGAGTTGATAAATGCCACCGACGAGATAACCATCGAATCGGCATTTACGCGGAAAAATCGGCAGATGATGGCATGGACGAAGAGCGAGATGAAGATTGCAAATACAAGGAAACCAATCATATTGAGGTTCTCGGCAATATTCAAATTCGAGAGGTCGGCCATCGTAGCTATCACCAACGAGAATATGTAGATAAGGTACATTCCGAGGTCGTAGCTGCGGTGCAACTTACGCACAGGCTTCCAGAACGAAAGACCAATACCCAAGGTTGTGAGCATCAGGATAAACGGAGCCATAAACCAACCGCCCTCCTTTTCGTTCATAAAGGTCTTGAGGTCTGCACCTGCCAACCAACCTATAAGGTACGACATACCGAATGCAAAAACCACTACCGCTAGGGTCAAGCCTGTGATTTTGCCTATTTGGGTGTAGCCCTTCTTCGAGTTGAGCCCCTTGTATGGATTCTCCTTCACGGCAGCCATCTCCTGCTTGATAACCTCGGCATCCTTCTCCGAGATTGAGAGCTTGGTCTGCTCGCCATAGAGTCGGCGGAAGAGTCGGATACCGCCTCCCAACAAGAACACAAAGTAGAAGAAGCAGATGACGATATCGTAGGTTGTAAGCAACACAAAGGTGTTTGGCTCGATGCCTAGACCCTCCTTCAGCGCTGCGGCATTGAGTGTTCCACCTGTACATTTACCAGCCAACATACCGCCAATCTCTGCACCTTGAGCTATCTCCTGACCAAAGAGCAGATATCCACCTATGACCGCCACAGAGACCGATATAACGCCGCTGGTGATGACTCGCACCTGAAGCGAAATCTCGCTCGTCTTGAATGTACAACCGAAGAGCATCATCGGGATAGCCAACGGAATCATAATCATTGGAATAACCTTTTGGAAGAGCGCAATCTCCGATGGCATAGGAATATTCGCAAAGAAAAGTCCTATAACATAGAGAATCATCACAGGGCCGATTTTATCGAAAATCGGATACTTGCGACACAACCACAACACGCCCGCCGGAATAACGCAGAACATCACCGCGAGCCACACATAGTTGAATATCGACAATAACATAGAGTTAAAATTTAGATTTTTACATCGTATTTAATAGGACAAAGATAGGTAAATTTCGCGTAACATCTACCAAAAAGAGGTCTTAGACCTCCAAAATGGGCATTTATACCTAATTGCATCCAAGGGGCTTTCGAGTGGTAAAATTTGCCCATTTTCATTTGTATTTTTGCTATTAGTTTACTAAATTTGCGAGGTAATATGACCCTAACCAATCAGTTATGAGTAATTACGTTTTAGGCATAGATTTCGGTAGCGACTCGGTACGTTGCTTGGTGGTGGATGCATCAGATGGCCGCGAGGTATCGACCGCGGTGCGCTACTACCCTCGTTGGAAGAGTGGCGACTACAGCTCAGCAGCCGAAAATCGCTATCGCCACCATCCGCTCGACTATATCGAGTCGCTCGAGGGTGCCATCCGCGAGGCCTTGAGCCTTGCAGGCGAGGAGGTTGCCGCCAACGTAAAGGGCATAGCGCTCGACGCTACAGCCTCGACGGTTGCCCTTGTCGATCAAGAGGGTACTCCGTTGGCCTTGCGAAAGGAGTATGCCGAGAATCCCGATGCGATGTTCGTATTGTGGAAGGACCACACCGCCCTTGCCGAGGCCGACAAGATAAAGGCGGTAGCAAAGCAGTGGCACACCGACTACACCAAATATTGCGGTGGAAGCTACTCGTGCGAGTGGGTATGGGCCAAGATGCTCCATTGTGTAAAGAACTCGCCAGAATTACTCGACAAGGCCTATTCGTGGGTGGAGTTATGCGATTGGGTTGTAGCTATGCTTGCAGGCGATACAAACCCCGACTCGATAGCTCGCAGTCGTTGCGTAGCAGGACACAAGGCCTTGTGGCATAAGGAGTGGGGCGGATTGCCCGAAAAGGCTTTCTTCAACGAGGTAGACCCTCTGCTCGGACGCTATATCCCACACCTCTACACCAAAACCCACACTGCCGACCATTGTGCAGGTCGTTTGTCGAAGGAGTGGGCCACACGACTCGGCTTGAGCGAGGGCATAGCCATCGGTGCAGGCGGTGTCGATTGCCACGTAGGGGCCGTAGGAGCCGGAGTGAGAGAGGGTGTGCTTGTCAAGGTTATCGGCACATCGACTTGCGACATCACCGTAGCCAAAGCCGAGACCCTTGGCAACAAGATTATACGAGGCATCTGCGGTCAGGCCGACGACTCGGTGTTGCCTGGTTATGTAGGCATCGAGGCGGGACAATCGGCATTTGGAGACATCTACGCTTGGTTTCGTCGCGTTATGGAGTGGCCTATGCGCTACATAGCCGAGGTGGACGAGGATATGTTCGGTAAGATACTACCTATGCTTACTGCCGAGGCAGAGAAGTTGCCTCTGAGCGAGGAGGATATTGTGGCGGTGGATTGGTTCAACGGTCGTCGCTCGCCCGACGAGAGTGCTCGAGCTACGGGCGCAATCGTGGGCTTGACGCTCGGCACTTCGGCACCACAACTCTTCAAGGCGTTGGTCGAGGCCTCGGCATTCGGCTCACGTGCCATAACCGAGCGACTCCTCGAAGAGGGCGTCGCCATCGAGGAGATATATGCTGTGGGGGGCATATCGAAGAAGTCGCCATATGTAATGCAGACCCTGTGCGACGTGATAGGTATGCCGATAAAGGTTATCCGCTCGGAGCAGGTGTGTGCCCTTGGTGCTGCAATGTTTGCATCGGTAGCGGCAGGTATTCACACCTCGGTAGAGGAGGCGCAGCGAGCTATGGCATCGGACTTCTCCGACGAGTACCAACCAAACCTCGAGCGCAAGAGCATCTACGATAAGCTCTATGAACGATACTTAAAGATTGGAAAAACATATTGACTATAAAACATTAAAAAACTATGAAAAAGAGCCTACTTTTGATTCTCTGCGCCCTCTTCTTGGGTGCAATGCCAGCCTATGGCTGGGGACGTCTTGGTCACTCGACCATCGCAAAGATTGCCGAGGACTACCTCACACCAAAGGCGAAGAAGACCATCGACAAGTATCTCAATGGTCAGTCGATTATCCACTACGCATCTTATCCCGATGACTACCGCTCGGAGCACCTCATCGATATCGGCTTCGATGCTACAAACTGCCCACGCAAGACCGTTTGGGGTCACTCGTTCCAGGCTTTGAAAGATGGATCACTCTATCGCAGCGAGCGTCGTGGCACCGAGTATGTGAAGAACTGTTTGCTCCGCATCGACCCCGTTATCAAAGATTTGAAAGCAAATCACAAGAATATGACCGATTCGGCACGCTTGGTGTCGATTGCCTTCATCGTACACGTGGTGGGCGACCTCCACTGCCCAAAGCACATCCGTTACGAGGATGAGCCTACATCGGGTGGCTACGATGTTGTTTTCCGTGGCAAGAGGGTGAAGTACCACGCATATTGGGACGGTTTGCTCTTGCAGGCTTACCACCCTTGGGGCTACCAAGATCTCGCAAACCTCTTAGATCGTGCATCGAAGAGCGAGCGCAAAGAGTTGATGAAGGGTGATGTCTTCACTTGGGGTGAGGAGAATGCCCGCGACTCGCGCTTCACCGTAGCTCGTGGCGAGGGTTATGTTATCGACCGCCTCACCACAAACGAGGATGTAAAGCACGCCGAGCGTCAGATTGCTCGCGCAGGCTATCGTCTTGCAGCAGTTTTGAACGATGTATTCAAATAAATAAAACATTTCATTATGAAACACCTATCAAAAATTCTTTTGGCAGTTGTGGCTCTCTTCGCCTACTCGTGCGTAACCGACACAACTGAAGACCTCGGCGTCACACTCGGCAACGAAGGTCACACATCGCTCACCATCTCGTTGGAGGGTACCAAGACCCACATCGGCGAGAAGTCGGGCGAGAACTATCCGCTCTATTGGAGCGAGGGCGACAAGATCGCAATCAATGGCGTAGCTTCGGAGGCTCTCACAGCCGAGGCCGATGGCAATGTTACAGCGGTATTCGAGTTCAAGAGTGCGCTGACCTATCCTTATAACATTGTCTATCCTACACCTGTTACCAAGCTCGATGTAGATTTGGGTGGTGTGCGTGCCGGTAGCTCGCAGAAGGTAACCTTCCTCGCCGAGCAGCCATACAAGGTGGGCTCGTTTGCCGAGGGTGCAGCACCATTGTATGCACAGGTTATTGAGGCTGGCGAGGCTATCAATATGCACCACTTGGCTGGCGTGTTGCGCCTTGCACCTAAGGGCGAGGGCGTAACCCTTACCTCGATGACCGTAACTGCCGAGAAGGGCAAGATTGCGGGCGACTTTGCTGTGGATTGCAGCAACGGAACATTGGTGGCAGAGGATGGCGCAACAAATGTTGTGACCGTAACCTTTGGCGAGGGTTTGGTGCTCGGTGCCGAGGCTACACCAATCTATGTGGCACTCCCAGCAGGCGAGTATGACGAGATTGAGGTTGTACTCAACACCGCAACCGACAAGATGATTGTCAAGTTCAACAGCGATGGCGAGAAGGCTATCAAGGCTGGTATCGTTCGCGAGTTTGCGGAGTTTGTCTACAAGGCTACAACCGACGCAGCTGAGGAGTTCCTCATCACAACCAAGGAGGATCTCATTCGCTTTGCAAGCGTAGCTGCCTCGACACAGAGTGCGAAGTTGGCGGGCGTAATCGATATGACGGGCGAGGCTTGGACCCCTATTCAGGGCTTTGTCGGTACATTCGACGGAGATAAGGAGGGCGGCTTCTACATCAAGGGCTTGCAGGCACCTCTCTTCGGTACCGTATCGGGCGAGATTAAGAATTTGAAGCTCCCCGATGTCGACATCACCGTAACCGAGAACTACTTCTATGGCGAGAAGCCTGTGGTTTATTCGGGTGCTATTGCTTATCACCTCGCAAGCGGCAAGCTCACAGGTTGCTATGCTTCGGGTAAGGTAGAGGTAAACAACGCAGTGTTCAATGTGGCCGACGACAATCTCGTGGGCAACTACCTTGATGTCTGCCTCGGTGGTATGATTGGTTTGGCTCAGAACTCGGTGATTTCGTCGTGTGAGAACCATATTGACCTCACCCTCAAATCGGCTTGGAACGACGAGAACACTTCGGGCTTCTCGGTTAAGACCGGTGCAATGATCGGAATGGTGGCTGATTCATCGGAGATTTCGTCGTGCCAGAACTATGGCGATATCGTTTGCGAGTTGGCTCACACCAAGAGTAAGGCTGTCCATATGGGCGCACTCCTCGGAGGTACAAACGCAGATAATGCACTTGTTGTATTCAAGGATTGCACCAACCACGGTAACTTCTCGGTTAGCGCGAAGGCTTCACGTCGCAACGCCTACTATGTCGGTGGTGTTGCAGGTTACTTGAACAAGGGTATCACCGAGTTTAAGAACCTCACCAACCTCGGTTGTGGTGAGTTGCTTGGTGCCGGCAATGGTCAGGAGTATCGTGTCGGCGGTATTGCAGGTGCTATCAACTCCGAGTCCGACAACCTTGTGAATGGCTCGAAGGATGATGCTTCGAAGGGCTGTGTCCGCATCTGTAGCGACGAGGCAGGCAAGAATGGCAATGTCTACCTTGCAGGTATGGCATACGGTGCTACTGCCGGTCTTTCAAATGCGAAGAACTATGGTAAGCTCACCATCGAGGGTTACGCCGCAAACACCTATCTTGCGGGTATCTTGGGCACCAATGCCTCGGCAAGTTTCACCAACTGCGAGAACCACGGTACACTGGTTCACAATCTTACAGTGTCAGCTATTACAAACATTGGCGGTATCTTGGCTCAGGGCTATATCGCAGCCGACAACACCCGAGATATTCCGTTCAGCATAACAGGTTGTAAGAATATGGGCAATATCGTCTACAATGTTGCCGAAGGTGCTGCACATACAGGTCTTCGTGTGATTGGCGGTATCTATGGCTACGGTAACATCAAGAGCAAACTCATCCCTGTAAATATTGTAAATTGTACTTCGGGCGGTATCATTACTGTCAAGGATGCAAGTGGCAAGGATATCGAGTTGGCATTAGGAGCAGTGCACGCATATACACAGTATGGCGCAACCGTAACAATCTCGAACACTCGTGCAACCACAAAGATGTATGTTGGTTACGATGTAGACCTCGAGACAGGCAAGGCAACTCCTATCGAGGGCCATACTTTTGCAGGCAAGATGAAGGCTGCAGGTTTCCACTCGATGTTTTCTGCGGCAACCGTCTGCACCGATTGCGACTTTGCGGGAGAGATTAACATTCACGGTAAATTCACCAAGAATGACCAGATTCAGATTGGTGGTTATGGCGGTTATGGCACATCAATGTGGACTCTTACAAATTGCAAATTCAGCGGTAAGATTCACTTGACCGACCAGACTGTCTTTACGTCAACCGATTCGAAATATGCTGTTATCAGCGGCTTCTTGGGCTATCCGGCACACGATTCAGCAGCAAATGTTCAGGTATTCAAGAACTGCTCTTTGACCAAAACATCTTCGATTGTTTGTGGAGCACAACACACCAAAGGCGACCTCTACATCGGAGGATATGTAGCTTATACAGCAAAGAAGTCACCAATGGAGTTTGTGGGATGCCACAACCACGGCGTTATGAAGACCACCCCAAGCGCATCGGCAACAGAGGACCTCTGCCTCGGAAGCTACATTGGCTGGAAGGGTGGCGGCGTAGCTACTTTCAAGGGTTGCTACAATGATGGCGACATCACAGTCGAGGGAAAGACCTTCAAGAATATCTATGCGGCAGGTGCGATTGCAGGCTCGTCTGTAGCAACTATTGTGAAGGATAGCGAATATCCATACTGCTACAATACAGGTAAGATCACCGTAGGTAACAAGAGTGGCGAAAAGACCATTGCAACCACCAAGACCGCCGTAGGTGGATATGTTGCATATTACACCGGAAGCTCAATCTCGTCTGACATTGCAAACTCGGGTACTATCACAGTGTCGAATGTGACGTCACCTGAGCTCTATGTTGGTGGCGTATGTGGACATTTGAACAAGGCTGGCGTTGTTGATTCGGCTGCTAAGTTCACCAATATTGGCGATATCTCTGTATCTAATGTCGATGTCCCTGCCGACAAGATATTTGTCGGTGGTATCGTAGGATCTACACTCTCGCCAATCAATGGCGCACAGAGCCACTGCGGTATTATCGCTCCGAACAACGGCAAGGCTGGTTGGGTTATTGGTGACGCACGCGTGTCGACTGCTCTGGCAACCAATTGTGCAATTGGCGGAAGCTACTACGAGTGGCATGTTGAGGAGGAGGAATGGGAGCCAAAGTCTTTGCCTTCGAGCACCATCCACAACTACCTCTACGCAAGTGGCAAGAATACCGATTGGACTGGCACCGACAATTACGACGGTGTGACATTTATCACAACCAAGCCAACTGTCACCCTTGCTCCGGCAGTAGAGTAGTTAAACCCCTAAATTGAGTTACGATTATGAATAAGTATCAGAAACCAGAATTTTATGTTTTCGACATCGTAGCCGAAAGGGGCTACGGCGATAGCGTCGGCCTGCCGAGCTTCGGCACCGAGAACGACGAATTGGTCTACTAAAAAAACCGAGTCTGCCTAACGCAATGTTAGGCAGACTTTTTTTCGAACGCTTACTAATGTAGTGTGGCATTTAATGGCAACGAATGGCATGCGCTCGCTATCGCTCGCTGAATGGCATTTAATAACAAAGAAGGCTTGCATATTGCAGACTATGCCGAGGTGCGAAGAAGGAAGACCGAAGGTCAAGGGGGGGGGTGGGGGATAGGTAACACCAAACTCGGCTTATGGAATATTCCACCACCGACCCTTATCGCATAAACACAACAAATCCCCATACCGTCGGTATAGGGATAAGTTTGCCGATTCCATAATGGAGCAAAGCGACAAGCCCCCTTTACAGAAAGGGGGTTTGGGGGATAGGTAACACCAAACTCGGCTTATGGAATATTCCACCACCGACCCTTATCGCATAAACACAACAAATCCCCATACCGTCGGTATAGGGATAAGTTTGCCGATTCCATAAGCCGAGTTCTGTTTTAGTCCATCATTTATCTACGATGACAATCACTTGCCACCTCTAGCGGTTTACCCCTCGGCATTGGGCGAGCAACCCTTAATTGCCGATATACATAACCTTGCAACCCGTGAGGCGTACTGACCGAGTGACATTGCTGCCCTCGCGGTGGGCTCTTACCCCGCCTT
>JAZLDJ010000062.1:0-8641 GCA_045614685.1 Alistipes sp.
ACCGAGATTACTGTTGAGAAGATTGTAAACTTGGTTGTTTCTTCGATTATCAAGCGTAAGTTGATGGGCGTTGAGTATGGTGTTGCAATGATTTCGGAGGGTGTATTCCACGCTCTTTCTGACGAGGAGATTGCAAAGTCGGGTGTTCACTTCACTTACGACGACCACGGTCACCCAGAGTTGGGTAAGGTGTCGAAGGCTCACATCTTCAACGAGATGCTCGAGAAGAAGGTTAAGGAGCTCGGTTTGAAGGTTAAGTCGCGTCCAGTAGAGATCGGTTACGAGGTTCGTTGCCAGACTCCTATCGCATACGACTTGGTATACTGCTCGGAGCTCGGTATGGGTGTTTACAAGCTCTTCTCGGAGGGCAAGACTGGCTGCATGGTTTACATCTCGCAGGACGGTTTCGTATCGCCACTCTACTTGAAGGATTTGCAGGACCCTACAACTGGCAAGATTCCACCACGTCTCGTAAACATCGAGTCGGACAAGATTCAGCAGGTTATCAACAACGTGATGCACTACATCACCGAGGCTGACTACGAGGCTGCAAAGCAGTATGTAGCAAACCCTGAGGCTTACGACTTCCACAAGATTTTGAACTGGTAGTCTTTATCCAAAGGATAAAACTTATAAAAAAAGTGCTCGAAAGGTTCAACTTTCGGGCATTTTTTGTATCTTTGTAGTAGGAATATTTCAACTAACTAAAAAATACAAACAAAATGAAAAGATTTTCTATCCTTATCGTTGCCATTGTGATGGCAGTGATGCCGCTTTCGGCACAGAAAAACCCCGATTTGCGCTACCTTCCTAAGCAGGTTCCACAGCGCGCTGAGATGATTCTCCCACAAGTGAAGGGATACAACATCTACAAGGCCGACTTCCACGTTCACACATTCTATTCGGATGGCGATGTATCGGCCAAGGGTCGCGTAACCGAAGCCTACTACGAGGGTTTGGACATCATCGCAATCACCGACCACATAGAGTATCGCCCTTACGAGCAGAAGATGCTCCGCGCAACTCGTGGCTACCACAAGGTGATGCCAGAGGCAAAGAACAACAAGATTTCGCACAAGGCTGCCGATGCTGATGGCATTCTCGCAGACTTGAACGTACCTTACGAGGAGGCGAAGAAGCCAGCCGAGCGTTTGGGTATGTTGGCAGTGCCAGGCGTTGAGATCACCCGCCACCCCGACAAGGTTGGCCACTACAACGCTCTCTTCATCAAGGATGCAAACACAATCTACGATCCAGATCCAGCACAGTCAATTCGCAATGCTAAGAAGCAGGGCGCGCTCATTATGCACAACCACCCAGGATGGAAACGTAAGACCGTGGATATGAACGAGTTCCACCAGCAGGTATATGGCGAGGGTTTGATTGATGGTGTTGAGATTGTAAATGGCGGTAGCTTTGGTTCGAAGCTCATCAAGCGTTGCCTCGACAACAAGCTCTTTATGGCAGCTGCAACCGATGCACACTCTACAACTCACTATATTTTTGATGGTCGTGGTTACTTCCGCACTTGCACATTCGTGTTGGCAAAGGAGCTATCGTTGAAGGCTGTTAAGGAGGCTCTCGTCAAGGATAGAACTCTCGCTTACGCATACGATAACGTAATTGGTAGCGAGGAGTTGGTGCGTGAGTTCTTCAACAACTCGGTTAAGATGAACGTTGCCTACACATCATCGAAGGGCGAGAAGACCGTTGTCTTCACCAATATGACATCGATCCCAATGCGCCTGCGCCGCGCAGCTAAGGGTGAGGGTGCGTTGCTCAATCCATTCCAGAGCATCTCGTTCAAGGTTGCAAAAGATAAGGACCTCACCTTCACAGTTCTCAACCTCTGGACTGCCGACGAGGAGCACCCAAAGGGTATGAATTTGAAGGTTGCTTACAAGGCTAAGGATTTGAAGTAATTGATTATTATGGAAAGTGTTGCGTTCATACGTGGCACTTTCCATCTTTTATAAGCCACCAACACTACTAAAATGAAACGTATAACACTAATACTTGGCCTTATTGCACTTTGTGTAATCAATGCTGATGCGCAAAAGAAGGTACCTGATGTACATCACACCTTCAACGAGCAAAAATATCGACGTACGGAGATTATCCTACCGCAAGTAAAGGGCTACAACTGCTATAAAGCCGACTTTCACGTTCACACCATCTACTCCGATGGCGAACTGACTCCTCGTCAGCGAGTTCGTGAGGCGTGGTACGATGGTTTGGACATACTCGCCATCACCGACCACCTCGAGGCTCGCAACTACGAGAAGTTTATGCTCAAGGCTCTCGCTCCGCACAACCCGGGAGGCAAGGCACACAAATATTACCACGCAGGCTCGGTGCGCTTGATGGAGGATGGTACTGACCCTGGTATTCGTAGCGACCATAATGCCGCATTCAACGAGGCATTGCAACACCTAAAGAAGGAGGGCTACCCTATTCTTCTTATCAAGGGCAGCGAGATTTCGCGTGCTCCACAGACTCAGGGACACTTCAACGCCCTCTTCATCAAAGATATTCCCGGCATCTACAACATCGACACCAAGGAGACATTCCGCAATGTACACAAGCAGGGCGGTATCGTAATCCACAATCACCCCGGCTATCGTCGCAACACCACTGAGAAGAGCGAATGGCAAGCCGAGGTCTACAAAGAGGGGCTGATTGACGGCGTAGAGATTGTCAATGGCTCAACATTCTACCCAAAGATGATTCGTCGTGCTGTGGAGGAAAAACTCGCAATGATAGGTGCAACCGATACACACCGCCCAACTTCGGGGCAATACAAGGATCTCGGTTTCTTCCGCACTATGACCATTGTACTCGCGAAGGAGTGCACCGAGAAGGCCATCAAGGATGCCCTCTTGAAGCGTCGTACTCTTGCCTACTCGGGTGGAGAGTTGATGGGCGAAGAGAAGTGGCTCGTAGAGTTTGCAAATGCAGCTGTAGATTGTCGTTTGGTAAGCGAAAACGGAGGCAAAAAGAAAGATTCTCACGTCTACAGCCTCACCAACAAATCTTCGGTTACCATCCGTCTGCGTCGTGGCAAAACCATCTACGAATTGGAGCCATTCAGAACCACAACCGTCGGCTACAGCAAGAACAAGAATGGCGAATATGGAAGACCAACATTCACCATTGAAAATATGTGGCACATCGACTACCAACACCCTAAGGTCGTATTCGAAATCGACAAATAAACAATCTAAAAAACTACTAAAATATGAAGAAGATATTTCTATTTTTGGCCTTTGCGGGACTCTCGCTCTCGACGGCTTCGGCCCAGAAGAAGATTCCTCACGCATTCAGAACTTGCAACGAAGTATACAACCGTAGAACCGAGATTGTTCTGCCTCAAGTGAAGGGCTACAACTGCTACAAAGCCGATTTCCACATTCATACCACCTACTCGGATGGTCGCGTAAATCCGGCTGGTCGCGTCATCGAAGCTTGGAACGATGGTTTGGACATCATAGCCATTACCGACCACTACGAAGGATATCGTAATGTAAAGAAATTCTTTAAGGTTACTGCCGGATTCAATGCCGATGGCCAACCTACAAAATACTCTTCGGCTTTCGACTCGAACTCTATCAAGATGGATTTCAATGCCATTCACGATGAGGCGGTTGCTCAGCGCGATAAGTCGGGCTACGATATGTTGATTATCAAAGGCTGCGAAATGGCTCGCAATGCCAAGACTCACGGCCACTTCAACTGCCTATTTCTGAAGGATATCAACACCTTGTACGACAAGGATATCGCCGTAGCATTCGACAAGGTACACGCTCAGGGAGGTCTTGTTATCCACAACCATCCTGCTTATGTGCGTGGCACCACCGACAAGAGCGAGTTTCACGAGCAGGTCTATAGCGCAGGTAAGATAGACGGCATTGAGGTAGCAAATGGCTACACCTACTACCCTCCTATCGTACGTCGTTGCATCGAGGAGAAGTTGGTTATGTTGGGTTGCACCGACGAGCACGGCGAGACAGCTCGCAAATATGGCTCGACAGGCGTATACCGCACTATGACGTTCGTATTGGCAAAGGATATGAGCGAGAAGGCTATTAAAGATGCACTACTTAAGCGTAGAACTATCGCCTACTCGGGTGGTTATTTGATTGGTGAGGAGAAATGGCTCACAGAGTACTTGAATGCAGCAATTGAGTGCCGTATTACAAATATTGACGAGAAGGCCGGCAAGCGCACCTTCCAGCTCACCAACAACACCTCTATAACCTATCGTTTGCGTCGTGGAAAACTCATCTACGAGTTGGAGCCATTCCACTCTCTAACAATCGCACTCGGCAAAGATAAGGAGAGTGGCAAATACATCAACCCTGAGTTCAGCGTAGCGAATATGTGGCACGTCGACTACAAGCATCCGCTCGTGAAACTCGAAATCGACAAATAAACCATAAAAATAAGAAACAGCTATGAAAAAGAGCCTACTTATTTTAGCTATCTTGGGACTATCCCTCTTCTCGGCAACTGCCCAGAAGAATGTTCCGGCAATACATCGAACTTGTAATGAAGCGGCCTATCGTCGCACCGAGATTATTCTTCCACAGGTGAAGGGTTACAACTGCTACAAGGGTGACTTCCATGTTCACACATCCTACTCTGATGGTGTTGTTACGCCTGCAGGTCGTGTTGCCGAGGCGTGGTACGATGGTTTGGATATTATAGCCATCACCGACCACCTCGAGGGTCACAGTGGAGTACGTCGTTTCTTTAAGGTCACTGCTCCATACAACAAAAACGGTAAGCCAACTCGCTATGTTGCTGCCGGCTCGACAACTATGCCGAAGAGTGGCAAAGACCCAGGCGTAAAGATCGATTTCAACGCTATCCACAAGGAGGCTGAATCTGCCAACAAGAGCAAAGGCTACGGTCTGTTGCTTATCAAGGGTTGTGAGATGGCCCGCAACAAGCTCAAGTTGGGACACTACAATGCCCTTTTTGTCGAGGATTTGAATACCATCTACAACTACGACATTCGCGAGTCATTCCGCAATGTAAAGAAACAAGGTGGTATCGTCATCCACAACCACCCTGGCAATGTGGCAAAATACGAAACCGACTGGCACCACAGCGCACGCAAGGAGGGTTTGATTAGCGGTGTCGAGATTGCGAATGGATTCAGTTTCTATCCTCAAATGCTCGATCGTTGCGTCGACGAGAAGCTCACTCTTTTCGGCAACACCGATACTCACGGTGTCACATCACACAGATATAGCACCACAGGCTTCTATCGCACAATGACAATCGTTCTGGCAAAAGAGCTCACCGAGAAGGCTGTAAAGGATGCTGTCTTAAAGCGTCGCACCATCGTCTACTCGGGCGGTGACCTGATTGGCGAGGAGGAGTGGCTCTCGGAGTTTTTGAATGCAGCGATAGATTGCCGTCTGCTCCGAGAGGACAAGGAGAAGGGATCGCGCACATACATCCTAACCAACACCACATCTTTGACCTACACATTCCGTCGTGGTAAGACAATCCACAATTTGGAACCATTCCACACGCTCACACTTTCGTTTGGTAAGGACAAGAAGAGCGGCAAGTTCGTAGCTCCTAAGGTTAATGTTCACAATATGTGGATTGCCGGTTACAAGCACCCTACCATCACACTCAAGAACGACAAATAACAGATAAAATTTCAAGACATAGAACTATGAAAAGATTTTTAATTGTTGCCACTATGGCAATGTTGTGCATCTTCGATGCTAGTGCACAGAAGAAGATTCCACACGCAGTACGCACGAACAACAACTCGTATGCTCGTCGTACTGAAATTATCATTCCTCAGTTGAAGGGATACAATGTCTACAAGGGCGATTTTCACATTCACACATCATATTCTGATGGCAATGTAACGCCTGCGTCACGAGTAACAGAGGCTTGGTACGATGGTTTGGATATCATCTCCATCACCGACCACTACGAAGGACAGAAGGGTCTTAACAATGCCTTGAAGGTTCTCGCTCCACTTAACGAGGACGGCAAAGCTAAGAAAATGCCATCTACGTCGAAGACAGGCAAGAATTGGGCTGACTTCAACGCTATTCACGATATGGCTGCCGCACAGCTCGAGAAGAGCGGCTTCCCTATGTTGCTCATCAAGGGTTGTGAGATGGCTCGCAATGCCAAGACCCATGGTCACTACAACTGCCTCTTCCTGAAGGACATCAACGGACTCTACAACAAGGATATGGCCGAGGCATTCCGCAATGTGAAGAAGCAGGGAGGTATCATCATCCACAACCACCCGGCTTGGCGTCGTAAGACAAGCGACAAGACTGAGTTCCACAATCAGGTTTACGGTGAAGATTTAATTGATGGTGTCGAGGTTGTTAATGGTACAACATTCTACCCACACATCGTACGTCGTTGCATCGACGAGAAGCTCACTATGTTTGCCAACACCGACGAGCACGGCCTGACCGCTTACCGTTTCGGCACAACCGACTACTACCGCACAATGACTCTTGTGATGGCGAAGGATCTGACCGAGAAGGCTGTCAAGGATGCTATCTTGAAGCGTCGCACCATCGCTTACTCGGGCGGTTGCCTCATCGGAGAGGAGGAGTGGTTGAACGAACTCTTGAACGAGTCGGTCGTATGCCACGTAGTTAAGGAGGATGCAAAGGCTGGCAAACGCACCTATATGCTCACAAATATGTCGTCATTCACCTATAAGTTGCGCCGTGGCAAGACCATCTACGAATTGGAGCCATTCAAGTCGTTGCAGGTAAACTTCAGCAAGGACAAGAATAGCGGCAAGTACGTTTTGCCAAAGTTCACAGTAGACAATATGTGGATTGTAGACTACAAGCACCCTGTTTTTGAAATTAAACTCGATAAATAACAGACTATTAAAACTATGAAAAAAGCATTTATTTTGGCCATCGGCCTCATTTTCGGCTTGGGCAGCGTATATGCAGGTCCTCACGCCTCGACAAAGATGTATAGCAACGCACCTATTCGCACATCGTTTGTACTTCCTGCGGTGGACGGATTGAATTGCTATACTGCAGATTTGCACGTTCACTCATTCTACTCAGATGGCGAAATTTCACCTGAAGAGCGTGTTAAGGAGGCGTGGATAGACGGACTCGACATTATGGCACTTACCGACCACATCGAGACTCGTCGTCAGGAGCGTAGCATGTTGAAGTTCTTGAAGGGATATTCGCCCGACAAGAAGGGCTTCGAGCCTATCAACACCCGCTGCTCGCGTGGTGTACACGCCGACGAGCGCGGTATTGTTTCGGATTTGAACTACTCGCACGAATTGGCTGTGAAGGCTGCAAAGAACTACCCTGAGCTCACCCTCATCAAGGGTACCGAGATCTCGCGTGAGCCTGTTCACATTGGCCACTACTGCGCACTCTTCACCAAGGACAACAACGTGCTCTACTCTACCGACGATGCTCAGACCATCCGCAACGCTAAGAAGCAGGGCGCACTTATCACCCACAACCACCCAGGTTGGGAGCGCACCTCGACCAACTACACAGAGTTCGAGAAGAAGATCTATGCCGAGGGCTTGATTGACGGTATCGAGATTACAAATGGTAAGGATTTCTATCCCGAGATTGTAAATCGTGCAATCGAGAAGAAGTTGTATATGGTATCGGCTACCGACATTCACGCCACAACAGCAAGCATATATGGCAAGCAGAAGTTCTATCGCGATATGACCCTCATCTTCGCAAAGGACAAGAGCGAGGCTTCGTTGCGCAAGGCTTTGCTCTCGCAGAAGACACTCGGCTACTGCGGTGGCTACATAATCGGCGAGAAGTCGCTCCTTGAGAAGTTTTTCCGCGCATCGGTGACAGTAGTTCCTGCCGGCACAACCAAGAAGGGCTTACGAGTAAGCATCACCAACAACACATCGTTCGACTACACGCTCAACGACAATGGCCGCGTGTTTGTCGTACCTGCCTTCCACACCGTATCGGCTACTTTAACTGGAGATAAGGCCGTATACACTGTTGAGAATATGATTCACACAAGCAATCAGCGTCTTGTTGTTGAGTTCAAGTTGGGTAAATAATTCTCAAAAAATTTATGAAGAGATTATTTTTAGCAGTTGCATTGGCAGTACTCTGTTTTGTTAATGCCGATGCACAGAAGAAGGTTCCCGAGACGGTAAATCTTATGCCAAGCGTAAATCGCCGTATCGAGATTATACTTCCGCAGGTGAATGGTTTGAATGTCTACAAAGCAGACCTTCACACCCACTCTATCTATTCGGATGCGGAACTCACACCCGAGCAGCGTGTGAAAGAGGCTTGGTTGGATGGTCTTGATGTCTTTGCTATGACAGACCATATCGAGGTGCGTCGTCACGAGCCAAATATGCTCAAGTTCCTGAAGGGTTACAATGGAGGTGTCGCCAAGAAAGCAGAGAATAACTACATCCACTACAAAGCGGGCACAGACAAGGGTATTTTGGCAGACCTTAACCTCGCAACAAAGTTAACCTTGAAGAGCGCAAAGAGCTATGGCGAGAACATTCTGATTATCCCAGGCTGCGAGATCACCCGTAACCCATTGACAATCGGACACTACAACGCACTCTTCACAACCGACAACAACACCATCTACGATCCGGATC
>JAZLDJ010000063.1:0-2851 GCA_045614685.1 Alistipes sp.
AAAGTTCTTGTATGGATTCTCGGTCATAAAGCCAGCCTCGATCGACTTCTCAATCTCGCCCATAAGCTCCTCAACCGAACCGATACACTTCATCTCCGAGTAGTCCTCGGTAGCCCAGATTGGGAGCGGAGTACCCCAGAATCGCGAACGCGAGAGGTTCCAATCAACCAAACCCTCCAACCACTTACCGAAGCGGCCCGAACCTGTATACTCAGGCTGCCACTTGATAGTGTCGTTCAACTCCATCATACGCTCACGAAGTGCCGTAGTGCGGATAAACCACGAGTCGAGTGGGTAGTATAACACCGGCTTGTCGGTACGCCAGCAGTGTGGGTATGAGTGGGTATGCTTCTCAATCTTGAATGCCTTGTTCTCGCCCTTGAGCATCACGCAGATATCTACGTCAAGGGTAGCATCGTTCTCGGTGAGTGTTGCATCGTATGCATTCTTAACATAGCGACCTGCCCACTCGTTGTAGAGAGCAACATCCACATAGTTCTCTGTAAACTCCTTGTCCAAATCCTCCAAACGGAAGAAACGGCCCGAGCGGTCTACCATAGGACAGTTCTTGCCTGCGGTATCCACCATAAAGAGTGGCGAGATACCTGCAGCACGAGCTACGCGGTCATCATCCGCACCAAAGGTAGGTGCGATATGCACAATACCTGTACCGTCCGAAGTGGTTACGTAGTCACCAACAATCACTCGGAATGCATCGCCCATAGGCTTAACCCAAGGGATGAGCTGCTCGTAGCGGATGCCCTCGAGCTCCTTGCCCTTGAATGTCTGCTCCTCAACCTCGAAGGTACCCTCCTGCTTCTTGCCGAAGTACGAGCCAACGAGATCCTTAGCCATGATGATGGTCTGGCGAGTCTCGGTGTAAGGGTTCTGACACTTTACACGAACATACTCAATCTGCGGACCAACGCAGAGCGCAGTGTTCGAAGGCAAGGTCCACGGTGTGGTGGTCCAAGCGAGGAAGAACAACTCGCCCTCAGCACCCTCGAAGAGGTGCTCGCTCTTCTCGTCACGCACAATGCGGAACTGCGCAGTGCAGGTGGTATCCTTAACGTCTCGGTAGCAGCCTGGCTGGTTCAACTCGTGGGTCGAGAGACCTGTACCTGCAGCAGGCGAGTATGGCTGAATGGTATAACCCTTGTAGAGCAACCCCTTGTCGTAGAGTCGCTTGAGGAGATACCACAAAGTCTCGATATATTTGTTGTCGTATGTAATATACGGATCGTCGAGGTTTACCCAATAGCCCATCTGGTGGGTAAGGTCGCTCCATACGTCGGTGTACTTCATCACATCCTCGCGACAACGACGGTTATACTCCTCGACGGTAATCTTCTTGCCAATATCCTCCTTGGTGATGCCAAGAGTCTTCTCAACACCCAACTCCACAGGCAAACCGTGGGTATCCCAACCCGCCTTGCGGTTTACGCGGTAGCCTTGCTGAGTCTTATAGCGACAGAATACATCCTTGATGGTACGCGCCATAACGTGGTGAATACCCGGCATTCCATTCGCTGAAGGGGGACCTTCATAGAAGATAAACGCTGGTGCACCCTCGCGTGTTTCGATACTTTTAGCGAAAGTATCCTTCTTATCCCACTCCGCCAACACCTCGTTGGCAAGAGCCGATAAATCAAGATTTTTATACTCTTTGAATTTCATACAGACAAAATGTTTCGGTTATAATTGCACAAAGGTACAAATAAAAACTGAAAACGAAAAACTGAAAACAGAAAACTTTAGTTTTCGTTTATGGAGGAAAGAAGAATAGTCGGCAAAGTAAGATTAAAACGGGCTACAACTTTTTTATTCCAGTAATAATTCCTACATTTGTGTATCAAACACACCAACACAACTAACTGACAGATAAAATCGTGAAACATAATTCAACAGAGAAATTGAAATACTCGGCACCCGAGGTGGTATTTGTCGAGGTTGTTATCGAGATGGGATTTGCTCGTTCGAGCGAGAGCGAAGATGTGGGCAAAGATGATGAAATCGAGTTCTAACCCTTAAAAACGAGACTAAGACTATGAAAAGAATCAGCTTTTATTTAGTGTCGATGCTCGTTGCTGCTCTTATGGCAGTGGGTTGCACGACAGACCTCACGACCGACAACGCAATAGACCAAGGCGAGGTTGTCGAGAAGGAGTTTATGACCATTACGGCAGAGTTGGAGCGCGACGAGCAGGGCGAGGGCGAGGAGTCCCGCACTACCCTTATCGACAACAATGGCGGTAAGGTTGGTTGGAGCGAGGGCGACACTATCGCAGCGATTTCGGCAGATGGAACCGTCACCGAGTGCGCCACCGTTACCATAGATGGCTCGGTAGCCGAGTTCTCGGTACCGACCGATACACAGTATGCCGTATACCCATACGCCTCGGACATCGCCTACGACAGCGACGCAAAGAGCATCTCCTACACCCTGCCTTCGGACTACGAGGTGGATGGCACAAACAAGGTGTTTGCCGACAAGCAGAATGTTATGTGTGCCCACCTTTTGGAAAACAGACTGGCTTTCAAGAACTTGTGTGGTTACATCCAGCTTCAGCTTAAGGGCTCGGGCAGCGTCAAGCACTTAGCCTTGCGCAACAACTCCGTAAACTACAAGACCGACGCCCTGTCGGGATTGGGAACAATCTCGCTGGCGGATGCCGAGAATCCGACATTCACCCCTGGCACAAACCACGGCTCGACCTGGAATCACGCCTATATCAAGCCGTCGAATGTGTCATTAAACAGTGCGGAGGCTACATCGTTCTATCTCATCGTTCCGCCACGAAGCTACGAGAATATGGCCATCTGCGTTCAGACCGACAATGGCTCCTATTCG
>JAZLDJ010000064.1:0-3371 GCA_045614685.1 Alistipes sp.
CCGAGCTCACCCTCAACGGTTACGCCATACTGGTGTGCATACTCTACAACCTTCTTTGTGAGAGCTACGTTCTCATCGTATGGAAGGTGCGAACCGTCGATCATAACCGACGAGAAGCCCATATCTACGCAAGACTTGCAAGTCTCGAACGAATCACCGTGGTCGAGGTGAAGAACGATCTGTGGGTTAGCCCAACCGAGCTCCTTTGCATACTCTACAGCACCCTCAGCCATGTAGCGGAGGAGAGTCTGGTTAGCGTAGTTACGAGCACCCTTCGATACCTGAAGGATAACTGGCGACTTAGTCTCTGCAGAAGCCATGATGATAGCCTGCAACTGCTCCATGTTGTTGAAGTTGAATGCTGGGATAGCGTAGCCACCCTCAACTGCCTTTGCGAACATCTCCTTGGTGTTCACAAGACCCAAATCCTTGTACGAAATCATAGTTGTTTCAGTTTTATATTTGTGAAAAAAGTTTATTATCTCTTTATCCGCACAAAGGTACGAATTTTTTTTATATTTATAACATTCCTACCAAATTATATATAAAGGTTGCGCCAATTAGCAGCGGAGCCACCCATCGGAGAAGGAAAATCAGCACTCCAAAGAGAGATGCACGGCGCTCGCCCTCGTTGGTCATCTCGCCACGGAATATCTTTCGGTCGAAGACCCAGCCCGCAAAGAGGCAGGTGAGCAAGCCTCCAAGTGGCATAAGCACATTGGCTGTAGCGCGGTCGAAGAGGTCGAAGAAGAATCCCCACGATAGGCACAATATAGAGGAGACCACCGAGATTGCCGTAGCCACCGTAGCGGCCTTGAAGCGCGAGTGGTTGTGATGCTCCTGGAAATATTCGGTCAGCACCTCGTGGAAGGTGATTGTCGAGGTGAGGGCTGCCAACGCTATCAGCAAGAAGAATATCGCCGACCACAGCTCGGGCATAGGCATATCCTTGAATACGAATGGCAGGGTCTCGAATATAAGCGTTGGGCCTTGTGTAGGCTCCAAACCCTCGACGCTGAATACTGCCGGGAAGATAATCATTCCCGAGAGAATCGCCACCAAGAAGGTGAGCATAGACGAAGACCACGCCGTAGTGGCAAGGTTTGTTCCCCGCTTAAAGTAGGAAGAGCAGGTGATAAGACATCCCAAGCCAATCGAGAGCGAGAAGAATGCTTGACCTATGGCCTCCATAATTGTTCGGATGGTAAAGGCCTTCGAGAAGTCGGGCTTGAAGAGGAACTCGTAGCCCTCCCTTGCTCCAGGCATCATAGCGGCACGCACCACCATAGCAAAGAGCATCACAAAGAGTATGGGCATAACCCATCGTGCCGTACGCTCCAACCCCTTCTGAACGCCACGAGCCACCACCAAGTAGGTGATGAGGATAAATAGCATCGTGCAGAATGGCTCGCGCCACGAATCGCAGAAGTTTACAAATATGGAGTGGAACTCCTTGCCCGAATAGAGGGTGCCATTGATAGAAGCTACGAAGTAGTAGAGCGACCAACCCGCCACAATGTAGTAGAAGCCCGAGATGAGGGTCGATACTATAATACTATTATAGCCAAGTGGCTTCCAGCGCTTAGACAACTGCTCGTAGGCCTTGACTGGGCCTTTGCGAGTGTGAGTACCGATGGCGAACTCCGATAGCATAACCGGAATTCCGAGTATCAGCACACACACGAAGTAGAGCAACACGAAGGCTCCACCACCATTCTCACCTGCAATATAGGGGAAGCGCCAAATGCTACCCAAACCTATTGCACTACCTGCGGCAACCATCACCGCGCCTATCTTACTACCAAACGAATCGTTCCCTGTTTCTCTCATAAAACCTAACTAACCTAGCCCTCGATCACCCCTTGAGCGTTACACTCACTCGCGCGACCTTGCCTCCGAGTGGTGGGGCAATCTTCGTGACCTTGCACTCCATATCGCGAATCTGCGGAAAACGAAGATGCAGGGCATCAATAATGTTTTGTGCTACGCGCTCGATAGTGGCTTGCGTGTGCTTCATCTGCTCGCGCACCACCTCGTAGACCGTAAGGTAGTTCACCGCCTTGGTCACATCGTCATCCTCGGCAACCGTTCCCAGTTCGGTTGTGATTCGTAACGACACCTCGAAGTGACTACCCGTCTGGCGCTCCAACTCGTAGCAACCATGAAAGGCATGGAAATCCATGCCCTCCAACTCTATAGTATACAATCTTGCACTCACCTACTCGACAATTACAAGATAGTAGTTCTTCTTACCACGCTGCACAAGGATATACTTCTCGGCGATGAGATCCTCGGCAGTAACCACACGCTGGATATCCGACACCTTCTCCTTGTTGAGCGACACACCACCGCCGTGAATCATCTTGCGGCACTCGCCCTTCGACGGGAAGATAGTGCTCTTCTCGGCGCAGAGGTCGATGAACGAGCAACCCAACTCATCCTTCGAAACCTTGAACTGAGGAACACCATCGAACACCTGCAACAAGGTCTGCTCGTCGAGGCGGTGCAAAGCCTCCGAAGTAGACTGACCAAACAAAATCTGCGAAGCCTCAACAGCCTTCTCGTACTCCTCGCGCGAGTGAATCATTGTGGTAACCTCCTCGGCCAAGCGCTTCTGCAATACGCGCAAGTGTGGTGCCTCCTCGTGCTCGGCAATCAAAGCCTCGATGGTCTCACGGTCGAGCAAGGTGAAGATCTTGATATAGCGCTTTGCATCGTCGTCGCTAACATTGAGCCAGAACTGATAGAACTTGTAAGGCGAAGTGTAGCGAGCATCGAGCCATACTTTACCACTCTCGGTCTTACCAAACTTTGTGCCATCGGCCTTGGTGATGAGTGGGCAGGTGATAGCGAAAGCCTCAGCCTCCGAGCCAAGCTTACGACGGATAAGTTCGGTACCTGTGGTGATGTTACCCCACTGATCGGCGCCACCAAGTTGCAACTTGCAATCCATAGTCTGGTAGAGGTGCAAGAAGTCGTAACCCTGCAAGAGCTGATAGGTGAACTCGGTGAACGACATACCGTCGCCCTCGCCATTGAAGCGCTTCTTAACCGAATCCTTAGCCATCATATAGTTCACGGTGATGCACTTACCAATCTCGCGAGCGAAATCGAGGAACGAGAACTCCTTCATCCAGTCGTAGTTGTTCACCATAACAGCAGCATTCTCAGCATCCGAGTCGAAGTCGATAAGGCGAGCCAGCTGCGCCTTGATAGCCTCTTGATTGTGGCGCAAAGCCTCCTCGTTGAGGAGGTTACGCTCCTGCGACTTGCCCGAAGGGTCGCCAATCATACCGGTAGCACCTCCGACCAAAGCGATTGGGCGGTGTCCACACATCTGCAGATGCTTCAATATCATAACACCTACCAGG
>JAZLDJ010000065.1:0-12935 GCA_045614685.1 Alistipes sp.
GTATTCTTAGCATCCTTAGTGATATTAACAACACCGCTGTTGCTTACATCGGTGAGCTTACAGGTATCGCCTACTTTACCGATCGTTCCGGCAATATACGATGGGCTTGCTGTTGTTGCACTAAATGTTACATTACCCTCATTTGTTGCCGTTGCGAGAGTGTTGCCATCTACTGTACCAGCAACGCCACCAACACATACAAAGCAATCGGTAGCCGCAGTATATGTTCCGTTGCAAACGAGGTTACCCTTATTGGTGCTACCAGTGCCGATTGTACCCGAGAGGTAAGCGTGCATAGTCGAGATAAAGATATTCTTACCACTGACAAGGTTTACCTTGTTGTGGATTGTGATATTACCCTCGTTGATTGAAGTACAGTTAACAGAGCTTGCGTGAGCTACAACACCGCCGATAAAGATTCCGTTAGCCTTGATTGTCTGCTCAACATCCGGCTTACCAATGGTGATATTACCATAGTTGGAAACATGCTCCTGGAAGTTACGTGTGATGTAACCACCACATCCCGAAATATCCAAACGGCAGTGAGTGGTGTCGGTGATGCCCTCGATAACCGATACATTGGTGTAGACATTCACATCGCCACGGTTTACAACATTGTACGGGTAGCTGTTTGTTGTCATATAAGCCAACGCACCCGATACGCCATAGCAAGGTTGGTCGTTCTTACGAGCAAGAATCACATCTCCCGAAACGGTGATGTCGCCATTTGCCTTGTTCTCGCAGTTGCGCATTGTAAAGTTCTGGTAGCAAGTAAGACCGGCAACACGATAGTAGTAGGTGCCGATTGCGATTGCAGGGTCGGTCGAAGCGTGTACCTCAACTGCACCATCGTTTGTACAGTTCTCTACCGACTCATCTTCTACCGAACCGTTGTTGGTGTACTCAGCAACCAAACCAGCCACATTGATCGACCACGAAAGCACGCTCTTGTCAACGGTGAGCGTACCGCTTGTGTGGTTGTGGTTGTTGTGGAACTTGATAGGGGTGATAGTACCAGCAACACCGCCCATATGGATAGCCTTTGGCTTACCGCCCGAGATGGTCAACTTACCATAGTTGTTGTTATTCTCCATAGTGCCATACGACGAGCCGACTACGCCGCCCATCGACATACCACCATCAACGCCGAGTGAGGTGTCGACCATACCGCTTGTAGAGTTGAAGTCGATTGCACCACGATTCACGCAATCCGAGACAGTGCCATAGTTTTCCTTTGTGGTACCACCCACAACACCTCCGATATGCGGAACAAGCACCTGAGCAGTCGCGCCGTCGTGGTAGTTTACAACGCCCTTATTCTCACAATTTCTAACTGTCGAATACTGAACGCCATCTGCCAAAGTTGCTGTCGAAGCGCAACCTACAACACCACCTACGAATGGATGGACAACCACTGCATTGTCTGCCTTGGCAACTGCATTGACCTGAATCTTAGCCTCGTTCACGCAGTTGCTAACGGTAGCTCCGTGCAACGAGCCGACGAGACCGCCGAAGTGTGCTACCTCGTAGGTTGAAGGGTAGTCCGCTGCGAGAATCGATGCCGAGTTGTTGATGGTGATTGTACCCGATACCGAGCAGTTGCTGATAAGACCGGCCTGATTTGCTTCAGAGAAGAGGTTGCAAGCAATAGCACCAATAACCATATGGCCATTCGATGCGATGTTTACATCCACCAACTTCACATTCTTGATTGTACCGTTTGTGTTGTTGAAGAGTGGTGCCGATAAGCCCTTGATTGCGAAGTTGCCACCATCGAAAGTGTGCGTGAAGCCATCAATCGACGTCCACGCCTGGCCTGTCATATCAATCTCGGTAGTTACGACAGCCGACTTTGTAGGATTTGCAGCAAATTCAATGAGTGCCTCCTTGCTGTCGATAACAAACTCGTCAGAAGCAACATTTGCCTCGAAGGTGAACTCTGTAAATTCGCGGATAGTGCCCGCCTTGATAGCATTCTCAGCGTCGGTGTCGAACTTAGCCAACATCTTTGCACCGGTAATGTCGGTGAGGATAACCTCTACCTTACCATACTCGCCTGCTGGCACAACCACGAAGATTGGAGTGGCCTCTGCTGTGAGTGCCAAACCCTCGCCAAACGACATTGTGACAACATTCGAACTCTCACCTTGCTGAGCGGTCAAAGTTCCGTTGGTGCAGTTTACGTCGTAGGTACCTGCGATAGGGTTGCCATACGATGTTACGGCGATTGATGCAAGTGTAGCCTCGCCCTTAACTGCAAAACGAAGTACGCCTGTAAGGTGGTGCATAACAGGAACGGCACCCTCCTCGGCATAGCCATACATCGCTGCTGCATTGCCGTCGATATTGCCTGCGTTGTAGGTCTGAGTTGCAGGGAATACCACAGGGTAGCAACCCTCTGTTGCGGCTGCAACGCCCTCTGCCGGTGCAGGGTAGACAATGTTGTATGGGTAAGAAATTGAGCTGAGTGTGAATACGGCAGACGGAGTACCTACAGCCTCTGCTGGAACTTCGTTCGAAACAACGCCATTAACGGCAATCTTGTCGCCCTCGCTCCAATAGAGTGGGTATACACCATCGGCCTTCTCTCCAAGCTGAGTACGCGACTCCTCCAACGAGAGAGCAATTTGGCTCTGGTCTGCGCCGTTGAACTTCACGCCGAGATCTTCGGATGCATCTGTCGTACAAGCAAAGCTTGCACCCAAGATTGCAACTGCAATAATCAGTTTTGTGATTTTTCTCATTTTAGTAACTATTTGATAATCGGTTATTTGCACTACTTCCTTGCAAAGGTATGAAATAATATTCAAAAATGAAAATATTTTACCCGTAATAATAGCGATGCCGTTAATTTTTAGCTATGTTTTTTTAATTTTTAAATAAAAATTAGTATCTTTGCCTGATAAATTATGCGCAAAATGAAGATTAAACTCTTTACAATTCCAAACTGTATTACGCTAGCAAACTTGCTATGCGGTATGGGCGCTATTGTTTCGGCGTTGGTTTACAACGACTTGCAGATGGCATTCATCTTTGTTATTGCCTCGGCAGTGTGTGATTTCTGCGATGGCTTTGCGGCTCGTTTGCTCAAGCAGTACTCCGACGTGGGCGTTCAGCTCGACTCGTTGGCCGATATGGTTTCGTTCGGTGTAGTTCCAGCCGTCATCATGTACAAGTTGTGTACGTTCATGCCGTCGGAGTTCAATCTCAGCGAGAAGTGGTGCGAGATTTTGAGCTATCTCCCATTTGTGATTGCGGCATTCTCGGCATTGCGTCTTGCTAAGTTCAACATCGACGAGACCCAGAAGGAGGAGTTCGAGGGACTTCCAACTCCAGGAGCTGCCATCTTGTGTGGCTCGATTGCAGCCATCTCTATGGAGTATGGCAAGGTTATCAACCTCGAGTGGTTGTGTCTCATTTCGGTAATTGTAGCAGCAATGTTGGTGAGCCCTATACGAATGTTCTCGTTCAAGTTCAAGTCGTGGGGCTGGGAGGCAAACAAGCTTCGCTATATCTTCCTTGCAGCCTGCATCCTTGCAATTTGTACACTTCGTTTATACGCAATTCCAACAATTATCGTTCTATACATTGTAGTTTCGACTGTGCGTTGGATTGCACAAAAGAGATAGAAGAGTAATGTTGTCGAGCAGAGTAAATATGTGGAGCGTGGCGCTCGCTGCAATCTTTGTGGTTGCGGTGTGCGGTGTTGCGCATGCACAGCTGGATGCTCGCTCGATGATGAATGCTCAGCGTCAGCAACAGCAGGGTCTTGGCCCAAATGGCTTGCCTGGAATGACCGATCCGTCTCAGCAGAATGGCGGCGGAACGCAGGTCGACGAGAACGGCAATCCTATACAGGGTGAGCAGACCGACTCCACAAAGCAGAAAAAGCCTCGTAAACCACTAGAGTCCTACTTCTTCAGCGACTCGATTCGCTCGTTGCGAAACTTCAAGTGGCGCATCGACCGCGATTACAACACCGTGGAGGTGCAGCCTATCGATACCACGCTCAACCTTTGGCGTTTGGACTATCCGCACTACCACAAGCGTTTGGGAAATAACTCTGTGGGTGGACTTGGTCAGGCTTCGTCGGAGGTGAACTACTTCGAGCGCACCCGTTCGCGCGAGTTTACATTCTCGCAACCATACGACGCCTATAGCTATAACCTCGAGAATGCTCCCTTCTACAATATGAAGCATCCGTATATCTGGATGACCTATCTCGAGTCGGGACAGAAGCGCTACCGCGAGGAGCACTTCGAGATTATGGTGTCGCAGAATATCAACCCTACAACATCGGTATCGTTGAACTATCTCTCGCGAGGCTCGCGTAGCCAATACGACGTCTCGCGCGTGCAGAACAACAATTTCTCGGGTACGGTGGCTCATACGGGTCGTCGCTACTCGGTATTTGCTGCCTACATCCACAATAAGGTTGTTCAGCAGGAGAGCGGTGGAGTAGTGGGTGATTGGGCAATTCGCGATACGGTTTTCGATATGCCTTCGGGTGTGCCTATGCGTTTGGCTGGTGCTGAGGCTAAGAATACCTATCGCAACAACGCCTTCTTTATCAAGCAATCTTTAGGCATCCCGTTTGTGCGCATGACCGAGCACGACTTTTCGATGGCCGACCTTCCGGCTATCTATGTGGGCCATACCTTCGAGTATAACGAGTGGAGCAAGGTCTATACCGATAAGTATTCGACCTATCGCGACGAGCGCTATTCGCGCAATCCGAATGGCTCGTTCAACTCGCATACCGATACCTACTATAAGGATTGGTACTTCAACCCCGAAAAGACGCGTGACTCCACCTACGAGCGCATCATCACCAATCGTCTCTTTGTTCAGGCTCAGCCGTGGGATCGAAATGGACCGGTGGGTACTATCGATGGCGGTGTGGGTATAGATGTGCACACCTACTCGCAATTTGGTCTGCAGGACTATCTCTCGGGTAAGCTGAAGAAGGAGAATAAGACTGCGTGGTTTGCCTATGCGGGTGCGCAGGGTAAGATTCGTAAATATGCCGATTGGGGAGCCAACTTCAAGATCTATCCTTCGGGCTATCGTGGTGGCGACTACGAGATATCGGCGCGCGCCTCGTTGAGTGCCTACATCAAGAAGAAACCTATGACCTTGTCGGGCTCATTCTCCGAGTCGATGACTTCGCCTGGCTATTGGCAAAACAATTGGCAGTCGAACCACTATTGTTGGACCAACGACTTCAAGAAGGAGGGCGAGACACGTTTCAACGTGGCCTTCGAGGTTCCCGATTATGGTATAGAGTTGGGCTTTTGGCAGAGTATCTTGCGAAATAAGATATACTACGGCGCCGACTGTACGCCAAAGCAACACGATGGCGCAGTTAGTGTAACCAGCATCTACGCAAGAAAGGATTTCAGTTTCAAGGGTGTGCATCTCAACCATCGCGTCTTGGTGCAGCTCACCTCCGACCGCTATGTGGTGCCACTGCCATTGGTTTCGGCATTCCTCTCCTACTACTATGAGTTCTGGGTGAAGCGCGATGTCCTTCGTTTGCAGGTGGGTGTCGATGGTCGTTTCAATACACGCTACTATGCACAGGGCTATAACCCTGCCTTGTCGGTCTTCTATAATCAGAACGAGACCTCAGTCGGAAACTATCCATACCTCGATGCATTCATTGCTGCCAAGTGGAAGCGTATGCGCATCTTGCTCAAGTATCAACACTGGAACTGCCACCTCTTTGGCAACCAGGAGTACTTTGCTGTGGCGCGCTACCCACTCAACCCAGGTATGTTCAAGATAGGTATCTCGTGGACTTTCTATGACTAAATCTATGCGTAGGATTCTTGTTAATATAGTTGTGCCGCTACTTTTTGTAGTGGTGGGTTCGGTGGCTTCGCTCTTCGTGGTCGATATGGTAAACTATGTCGAGAAGCAACAGGCGCCTGAGCCCGAGCCAGAGAAGTGGGTTATTTCGCCCTACGACAAGATATTTCAGGAGGTTGGCGAGGAGCACGGTATCGACTGGTTGCTACTCTCGGCCATTGCCGCAATCGAGTCGGAGTTCTGTCCCGATGCCGAGTCGCCTGTGGGCGCTATGGGCATTATGCAGGTGATGCCAAATGTGGCGAAGAGAATGGGCTACGAGCGCGATTCGTTGCTCAATCCGCGCATCTGTGCCGAGGTGGCTGCACTGCTTCTTCACGAGAATAGCAAAATGCTCTACAACATGCCTAGGTTCCATGAAAACGAGCCTCTAAACTTTATTTTGGCTTGCTACAATGCCGGCTACTCGCGAATTGCCGACGCTCGACGCTTGACTCGCTTTCACGAGGAGGATCACAGAACGTGGAGCGTTGTGGAGGAGTATCTCGAGCTGTTGGCTGAGCCCGAGTTTGCCGAGCATGAGGTTGTAGAGGCGGGACTCTTCTGTGGTAGCGAGGAGACTCGCAACTATGTGCGAAGGGTGATGAAACGATATCGCAAGTTCAAAAAGAGGATAGAAGCGGAGAGTAAGGAAGATGACAATTCTTGATATAATAGTTATTGCCGTAGGTGTCTCGATGGATGCTTTTGCCGTCTCCATAACAAAGGGATTGGCCAAGAAACGCCTCCGTCTCAAGCACTACATATCGGTGGCACTGTGGTTTGGAGGCTTCCAGGCCCTAATGCCACTAGTGGGCTATATGCTTGGCGTCAACTTTGCTGCCGCCGTGGCAAGCTTCGACCATTGGATAGCCTTTGTGCTGCTTACGGTCATCGGTGGCCATATGCTCTACGAGTCGCTCTGTGGTGATGGCGACGACGAACCCATTGTGGCGAGCTTTGGTGCGAAGATTATGCTGATGCTGGCCGTGGCAACAAGCATCGATGCGCTGGCTATCGGCGTGTCTTTAGCCTTCCTCGGAACGAATATATGGCGAGCTATAGCTGTTATAGGCTGCACAACGGCACTCTTCTCGGCCTTTGGATTGTGGCTTGGCAAAATCTTCGGTAGCCGATACAAACGCAGCGCCGAAATCACCGGCGGCGTCGTACTAATACTTATTGGCGTGAAGATATTGATAGAACATCTATAAATAGAGTGTCTAGGACACACTATTTTGCTTTGCTCGCTAAGGGTTGTTAAAGGCTGTTAAGGCAAGTAAGGGCTAGTGATGTTTGCACGCAAAAATATATAAATAGTCATTGCGAGGCTTGGGCGGCTTGTCTGCGTAGTGATAACTAAAAACAACAAGAGCACCCTTGGCGGGTGCTCTTGCTATTGTTGTCTATCAGCCGATTACTTTACAATGAGCGGCTGAATTACGGTGTAGTCGCGGGTCTCGTCGCCAGTAACCACGAGGCGCAACGCGCGAACGCCCTTCTTTGGATGCAATACGGCGTAGCCATACCACAAATCCTCAGCCTTCTCGAAGTTTTCGCCATCGTAGCTCACCTCTACATAACCCTCGTGGATAAACCAGTTTGTGGTGTGCGAGTAGCCTGTACGAAGCTCGATAGAGTAGCAGTCGAGCGGCTCAGCAAAGGTGTATAATACCCAATCGCCAGCCTTCGGACCACGATCCGACATCCACTTGTGGTGTTTGCGTGCAGGGTGGCGAGTGCTATAGGTGAGGTTGAACGAAGAAGAGAGGTCGTACTTTGGCTTGAGCTCAGCGTAGTAAGCCTCGGCACCCACCTTCTTGCTGATACCCATATCGCGGCGCGAGTAGAAGAGAATGAACTTAGCGTCGTCTGACGAGAGCGGTTGCTCATACTTGGCGCTCTTGCCGGTGCGGATATCCTCGTAGTAGAGTGTCGAGTCGTCATCCACCGAGGCGATGAGTTTGCCATCCTCCACCTTTACCGAAGGTGTCTCGAGACGGTGCTCCAAGCCCATAGCCGAGAGTGTGCGGCTGAACGAGTTGTTCATAAATGCCGAGAACTCTTCCCAGTTACGTTTGTTGTGGCACCAGCCAATCTCGGCATAGGCCGAGAAACGAGGGTACGACATATAGTTGTAGTAGGTCATATCTTTGGTTGTGTAGCCATCGGTGAAGTAGTGCTCCCAGTTCATGCGGCCCGAGCCCCAATATGCAGCCTCTACACCTATAATATTATCAATCTGCTGAGGTGTGAATCCCAGCGCCTCGAAGTTCCAATCCACGATATGTTTTGCATCGAATGGGAACGACCAGTTGTGGCCTACCTCCGAGTCGGACTGACGGGTGTCGAAGTAGAACGACTCGCCAGGAATAACGATGGTAGGGTAGCCCTTCTTGGTTGTTTCGTAGGTCCACTTGATGTTACGCCAAGCGAATACGATGGTCTCCTTCGAGAGCTTACCGCCGTCGATAGCCTCATCCCATACGGCAGTTGTCTTGTTGTACTTCTTCACAATCTGACGTACGCGCTCCATGAAGATATCCTGGAACTCTGGGCCCATCTTCACGCCACGCTCCTTTGCTAAAGCTTGACAGTCAGGACATTGAGCCCACTGCTTGAAGTTTACCTCGTCGCCACCAATGTGGATATACTTCGATGGGAAGAGCTCGGCCATTTCGCGGATGATGTCGTCGAGAAGCTCGTAGTTCGACTTCTTGGCTATACACCATACGTTGCGATTGTCGTAGCCGTTAGACTTGGTGAGGTCTGGCTCGTAGTTACACAAGATGTCGGGACGCACGCGTGCCATTGCAAGGCTGTGACCTGGCACGTCGAGCTCAGGGATAATCTCGATGTTGCGGTCCGCTGCGTATGCTATCAACTCGCGCATCTCCTCCTGAGTGTAGTAGCCGCCCCACTTGTAGTTGTAGTGGCTGTTGTGAGGGTGAATCTTTGCATCACCACCGCGGAAACCGCCCTCTTGAGCGAGCTCAGGGTGCGACTTAATCTCAAGACGGAAGGCTCCGTTGTCTACGAGGTGCACGTGGCATACGTTAATCTTGTGGTGTGCGAAGATGTCGAACAACTCGTGCAACTCCTCGATGGTGTAGTAGTCTGACGACATATCCATCATCATACCTCGGAATGGGAAGCGAGGCGAGTCCTCAATCTCCACATATTGAGCTGCGAGAGGGAGGTGTGCCTTCTTGGTGAATACGTCGTATGGAAGCAACTGCAACAACGACTCCATACCATATAGTACGCCACCATAGTCACCACCCTTGATGGTTACACCACTCTTGTCGATAGTGAGGGTGTATGCCTCCTTGCCGAGTGTGCTATCGAGAAGCAGACGTACTGCATTCTCGCTCTTGCATTCGCTACTGCGCTTGGCAAATGGCACATACTCGCAAAGAATGTCGGCAACCTTAGCCACGCTCTCGTTGTAGCATAGCGTGGTGTTGGCATCGATGGTAAAGACACCATCGTGATGAGTCATCTTGGTCGGACGAGGAAGAATCTCGGCCGTAGAATTCAATCGTGGCTCCGATGGTGCCGGTGCTGGTGCCGGACTCGAACAAGCTGTCAGAACGAGCAGCAAGGCCGAAAGTAGAGTGTAGTAGATTTTCATTGTATTTGTTTTTTAGGTTTGTTTCCTCTTTGTTCTACAAAGATAGAAATAAAATCGCAAATAGCATATCTCTGTCCCGAAAAATATATGCAAATAAAAGGGAGGCTCGAGCCTCCCTAATATTAAATATCTCCTAAATCATTCTGAATTTTAGCGTTCTCGTTTTGGGTGTTGCGATAGCTAATCATTACCATACCCTCGTAGGCGCCAGAAGCCTGTTCTATTCCTAATTCTATCTCTCCACCAGCTGTTTCCCACAGACTGCCCCATAGAACAGTGCCTTGTTGGAGCTCATGCATAAATGCGATATTTGCGTTTGAACGTGCTGGGTTTTTCTCGTGTACCACTGACGGATTACCATATTTGCTAGTGTATAAGTCCTTGTAATAGTTGTAAGTCCTAACTAAAGTATTCCACTCCTGACTCGCGTCAAAGAATACTACTACAGCAAAAACCTTCCTTCCGTCATTCGTAGCGGCAACACCTATGGTTGCATGACGGCTTGCAAACTCTCCTTCAAATACAGCGGCGTTACTATTGCTATTCACATATTTAAATCCCTTAACCCTTAACTTCGAGCAAAATTCAGCCATACTACCCTCTACGGGAATCCCCTTAAAGTAGAGTTTGGAACTGCCTTGTGCATACGACGTCAAAGCAATTATCAAAAAAGCGAACAACGTAATAAGTCTCCTCATAATCTGTTGTGTTTTTGAATGGACTACAAAATTAAGAAGAATTTCCAAAACGAGCAATACCCAATGGGGTATTGTTGTATGTTGGCGATGAAATAGTCGGGTAGGTGCGAAAAAAGGACACAACGCAAAGTTGTGTCCCATAAATTTTAGTGTATAGTTGTGTTATACTAATCGTGTTTTATCTCTCAGGTTTTGTTGCCTCGCGTAGCCACTGCAAATCGGACTCCTCCATCTCATATATGGAGGTTGTGCGGTATGCGCCAGCCCACGCTGTGAGATGGTCGTTCACTGCGCCGCGCTTACGACCTACCGTTGCGTACTTATTCCACTCACACGGGAACCAAGCCTCGTTTTTCGAGCCGATAGGTCGCTCCAATCCGTGCCAGATATTGCGCCCTTCGTATGCGAAACCTTGAGTTCCATTGCGCCACATAAGCTCCACAACCTCGCGCCACAAAGGCTCATTGTCAACCTTAGCTAACCACAAAAGCTCATTTAACAAGATTATGCCATACTCATCTACTGCCGAGTGCTCAACGCCTATGATATTCGAACCCGCAGGCAGCCAATTATAG
Source organism: Alistipes sp. (assembly GCA_045614685.1). Classification (GTDB taxonomy): domain Bacteria; phylum Bacteroidota; class Bacteroidia; order Bacteroidales; family Rikenellaceae; genus Alistipes. Next base: position 10,758 of record JAZLDJ010000065.1, read on the forward strand.
AGGGTGAAGTCGTCGTTAGGGCCATATATCGGATTGTGGATGTACAACCACGACACAAAGTACCACGCCGCCTTGCGAGCATACTCCAAATATATCTTGTCGGCGGTCACTTCGTACATATACTTCGCTGTAGTGAAGAATGGATGTATTCCCTCTTTGTCGATGCTGGAGCAGTCCATAGCACCTCCGTAGCAGCGGAAATGGTTGATATCCTTGGTGTAGTAGTAGTCGAATGCCCTCTCCAAGATTGGCAATATGCGCTCATCACCCGTAAGCTGATGGTAGCGAGCCAAGCCCATCATCACAAAGCCAGCACTATCACCATTGTAATTGACGACTTCGCCCGTAGGACCATTCCATATAGAGCCGATAGCACCATCCTCGCGCACTCCCTTGATAACAATCTCCACAATAGGCTTGACAGCATCGAGGAACTCCGAGCCATCCATACCGTGCTTGTTGAGCAGCATCACAATACGCGACAACTCACTGATAGACCAACCCATATTCGATGCATCACGATTATTCGTTCCGCGGTCACGGTTGCTGGTGAAGATGCCACTCTCGTATCTACGCGCTGCAATCCAACTACGGAATACCTCCAATCCATAGTCGATATCCTCCTGCGAGTTGTTGCGAAATCCATACTCCATCGCGAGTCGAGCGATATGGAATGTCTGCCCCGCAAAACCTATATCACGACCAAAACTCTCGATATATTCGCCCTCCTTAAGCCTCTTCGCCCTCTCGACAACATCCTTGTTCCAGCGATTATACTCAGGATGTTGCTCGTAGAAAGGTATGCTATATCCATCATCTGACAAGCCCGTTTTGCTATATCCTGCACGGAATACCATATCATCTACAATGCCCTCATACCAATAGCCATTCTCATCTTGACAACGGCTCCAATCTTGATATCGTTTATCGAGAGCCAAAACCTCATCTACACTCCACTGAGCAGGCACCGTATGGTCAATCTTCCTCCACGCCACGGGGAATACCTCGGCGAAGCCATAACCCTCCCAGCGCGGTCTGCCCTGGCAAGCGTGTGCCGACGTTACAAACTCCTCGCCCGCAGCTATGGTGATATAGTTATCGATACGCTCGGTAAACTGCATCTTATTGGAGTAGCAGAGTGGAGCCTCGATAATTGGCCAATATATCAAATGGCGGAACGAGCCATCCTCTAATCTCTCCAACGAACACGAACTTTTATACGATGCCTCATCTCTATCCGATGCGAAGAGAGCAAACACCCTATCTCTATTCTCGGTTATTGTACACGAAGGTATAGATCCTCTATCGTAGGCAAATATCCACGGCTCGCCATTCATCTCCCACCCCTGAGGCAGATTCAGATTCTCGCCAAAGGCATTTCCATTGTAGTTGATACCTGGAATAAGGAACGAAGTTGCCTCGAAACGAGGCTCGGCAGCGAGCGCCACCTTGATAGTAATGGGCTTGTCAGTGGTATTTTTAACCCTCACCGTTAGGTCCCATTCATCACCATTGCGCGAAGGTGTAACTTCTGCTGTAACCCCCTCAATAACAGGGAGAGTCGAGGCGTAGAATACTACATTGTCGCCACAAGCGATGGTTGAACCCAAGAGCAGGAGCAAAATAAGAAGGTTAGATAGCTTTTTCATCTCTACGAGCTACTTTTATTTTTACACCACAAAGATAGTAAATTTATTGCGAAAACCAACTCTCTTTTGCACTTCGCAACTTCGCTCTTTCATACCTATTTTATATGGTAACAGCAAAAAAATCTCTGCAAAACGGTACAACGAGACGAAATTTTCACTAACTTTGCCTAAAACATACGAAGCTAAATAGTGGATTATTTTGCGTAATAAGGGTATCAAATACCCCTCCCCGATTTATCGGGGGGGGGGTATTTCGTTGATAATCAATAAGTTAGCATCTGTAATTACAAAATATATTTTTTAACACTTTAAAATTAAACAACTATGAAAAAGATCTTTACTTTGATGGCAGCTGTGGCTGCGATGGTCTCTTGTTCGGAGAATTTGGAGAATGTTCCTGCAACTCCCGAGACTGACCGCCTTCCAATCAACATCTCGACAACCCTCACCCGTGCTACCGACTCGGCATTCGAGGCTGGTGACAAGGTGGGTATCTTTGTTGTGAACGAGCCTAACGAGTTGGCTACAT
>JAZLDJ010000066.1:0-25260 GCA_045614685.1 Alistipes sp.
GAGGTTCCACCTCTTCCCATTCCGAACAGAGAAGTTAAGCTCACTCGCGCCGATGGTACTGCGGTTTTCCCGTGGGAGAGTAGGTAGCCGCCTCTTTAAACCACTCCGACAACAAGTCGGGGTGGGTTTCTTTTTATAACCACCCCCATTTGTTGGAGGGGTTTGAAGAGACAACTGCTATTTTCCATTGGAAAAATAGCAATCCTCGGCAAGTTAAGCTCTATATGCTTATCGCATATAGAGTAGTGTGTTACCTATCCCCCAATCCCCCTCCCCCCTTTGACTTCGTCTTCCTCCTTTGCACATCGGCCCCTGCCCTCGGTTTGGCGTCGGTTCTGTAAAGGGGGCTTATAGTTATCGTTACAATGGGGATTATGGGGATTGTGGGGAATATAGGGAATTTAGAGAAATGCCTTAATCTCCCTAACTTCCTTAAACTCACAAAAAAAAACGGGTATCGATAGATACCCGTTGTGCTTAAAGAATAAGATTGTTATTATCGCTGCAATTTATTCTCGATATTTTCGAGACGGCTATCCAAAGATGCAGTGTTGCGAGAGATATTTACGAATACTTTGACCATAGCCCATTGATATATTGAGGCGATAATGATAAAAATACCCATTACGATGCTATAAATTGCAGATGTCATTCCTACTTCTGCAGAAGCTGCTGCCTGGTAGCTATACTCGCCATATTGCCCTATTGCATTGTTCACTTCACTTAACTCACCATAGGCAACGAATCCACCTATTATTGATAGAACGCCTGCAATAATTCCTAATACCAGAAAGATTGTGGTGATTACGCTGAGCGTCTGCTCGGCAGCTTGATTTTTAACGTTTGACATAGTTTTTAGGTTTGTTCTAGTTTTCTACAGCACCCGTAGATTGGTTAGTATTCATTTGATGGTACGGTGCTCTTTACCATTTTCTCTTACGAATCTAAGAAGATTTTACAAGATATCACATTACTATGCAAAAAAAAACAGCGACCAAATTGGTCGCTGTTCCTAAAACAAGTATGCTAATTACTTAGTGTACTCGAAGTCTGTCAAGCCGTTTACAGGGGCGTTGATGACGTTGTTTACGTACCACTTGTTACCCTCCTTAGTCGAGATGAAGATCACGAGGTGGAGCTTTTCCGCATTCCAGGTCTTCAACAATGGGAATGCAAACTCGTACGAAGCGGTCTTACCAGCCTCGATAGTACCGAGCTCATAACCTGAGAAGTCGAAGTCCTTACCTGGCTTCAAGCAACGCACGCGACGGATGCAGTTGTTGTGGTAGTTGTAGTTGATGCCTTCGATGGTGTTAGCATCGGCGTAAACGGTCTGTACGCCCTCGATGCCATCCTCCAACAAGAATGCGCCAATGCGGAACTCGGTGCTCTCCTTAGCCTTAACAGATGCGGTCGCTACCACATAGTTCTTATCGGTGTGAAGCTCCGAATTTACAGCGATACCGCCCTTTACGTCCACGCGATTGAGTGCGTCCTTAATCATCGCCTTAACATATCGCTCGTTAGCATAAACTGCAGTCTTGTTGATTACCATATCAACCACGAGGTTTGGATAGCTGCTGATGCCAAAGGCATCGTCAATAGTCTTACCCTCAGTCATCAAAGCAGGGTCGCTAGCAGCGTAGCCGCCGATGTGAGCAGCCGCGAGAACTACATCGTTCTTGTAGTTGTCGGTTGTACCCTCGTCGTTAAGGATGCTGTAAAGTGCAGTCACCATGCTTGGGCAGTAGCCGCAGCCAGTACCAGTGAACTGAATGAGCAATGCACGACGCTTGAAATCGAGATTCGAAGGGTTGTTATCAGCCGGTGCAGCCGGTGCAGCTGGTGGGGTAGTGATAACCGAGATTGAGGTCTCAGCCTGCAATGCGCCATACTCAGCCCAGAACTTGTATACGCCGGTCTTTGTAGACGAGAAGGTGTTACCCTCGAGTGGCTCGTCATTGTTGTCGTAGATGGTGAAACCCTCGGTCAAAACCTCGCCATTGTAGGTGAGAGTGAGGGTTGCACAATCCTTGCCATCGTCATAGATCTCGTACTTGTCAGCCGAGAGGATAAGGCCAGTGTTGTTGCCTTTGCTGCCTCCGCCATTGCCGTCGCAACCTACGAAGAGAAGTGCTCCAACGAGGCAGAGTGCTAATGTCTTGAGTGTTTTCATAGTCTTTATTCTTTTGATATTAGTTCGCTATTTAGAATGATGAGGTCAACACAAGGTTTACGCCAGTATAAGCAGGGGAGTAGCGACATACACCGCCCGAGCAGATGTAGCCTGCGCGGTTGCGGCCATAACCCAACTGCACGCGTGTGCGGTTGTGGGTGTAGCTGAAACCTCCGTTATAGTAGTGGGTCTTGCTCTGACCGATATTATACATATCCTGAACATAGATGCTCCAATGTGGTGCAAGGCTGAACTCTACGAGTCCTGCTACCCAGTCGCCCTCGCTATGTATTCCATCCCACTCGCTCTTGTCGTCGCCCGAAAGGAGGTATTGCAACTCGAAACGAAGCGATGTCTTGCGGTTGAACTTATGGGTTGCATCGGCCACAAAGATGTGAGCCTGATGGTCCATATTGTCCTGGAAAGAGTAGAGGAGGAGAGTCTTCCACTTCTTGTTCCACTGACGCTCTACGTCGACATTTATATCGCGCCAAAGCAAGGCGTGAGAGTCGGTCATCATATCCTTGTGCAAGTTGTAGAATGTCGAGAAATTGGCGTGGAAATTCCAGTAGCGATAGCGATTATCCTTGCTACGATAGGTGTAGCAGAGGTCAATCTGTCCGCCAATCTCACCATTGATAGCCACCTGATAAGGGTTAAGGTTCGCCAACATGTATGTATATTGACGAGTCAACGCTGGCAAGTAGTTGATGGTATTGCCTGTGCCCTTGGTGAACATATCGATACCTGTACGCATATTGTTCAATGCGCGGAATGTACCCATCACACTGAACGTCTTGTAGTTGTAGCCAACCTCTCCGAGAGCAGCCCAACCCTTCTTTGCTTTGAGGTCGTCGAGGCTTGTCACATCGTTACCTTTGTGTACATACTCACCGCGAACGGTCAAACCATTCCAACCGAAGTTCAAACGGCCCGAGTACATATTCAAGTTTGGCTTAATGCCAAACTCGTTAAGTACGGCTTGGTCTACCCACGATGAGAGATCCTCTGGCAAGTTTGTGAGGTTCTGGTAGCGATTCACGAACGATCCCTCGATGTTGAAGGTGATGGCTGGAGCCTTGATAATCTCTGCCAACGATACCGACAAATCGGCACCGCGCACCCATGTCTTCGAGTACTCGGTGTAGAGTCGTGGACGACCATACATACCCTTCAGAGTGACGTAGCGACCGAAGCTATACGATGCACGCACACCCTCGAGCGAGTTGTTCAGTCCGAGCTGACGATCCTCGAACGAGCGGAAAATCAAACCGTTTCCGAACTGGTCGAAGATATCGCCGACCATAAAGCCGAAGTTCTTGTCCTGCCACTGAATATACTTCGAGGCGAGGTAGAACTTGTAGCCCGTAGCCAACTCCTCGTAACCCACAAGTGCAGGCAAGAAGGCGTTCATCTGAACACCTGCCGAGAAGCGACCATTGGCATAGTCGACCTTGATGTAGTTGTTCGAACCGAAGTGGTCCTCCGGACGCTCAATCTTTTTGTCGGGAGCGTAGTAGATAGACGACGACTCGAAGCTACCCGAAATCTGGCCATTGCCGATTACCTGCTGTGCCGAAACGGTAGTTGCGAGGGCAAAGATGCCCACCATTAAGAGAGTTAATCGCTTCATCTGCTACTTCTTCTTTTTCTGACCTTTCTTCAACTCTACAATCTTGTCGAACAAGAGCTGCTCGCTACCTGGGGTGTAGCCCGAGTGCGAGAAGATGATATTACCCTCGCCATCCACAACAAACGACTGTGGGGTGAGCGAGACATTCATTGCGCGCTTGAGGGCCTGGTTCTCGTCGTATACGCAGATGAACTCCCAGCCACGTGAGTTTGCAACAGCCTTTGCCTGTGCCTTCAAACGAGCATCGTCAACCGATACGGCAACAACCACGAAATCGGCCTCCTCGCGCCACTCTGCCAACGAATCGTTGATGGCGTTGAGCTCCTGGATACAAGGCTTGCAAGCGATAGACCAATATGAGATGATCATTGGCTTGCCCTGCGCGAGCGAGCGCACCGACAATACCTTGCCCTGTGCATTCTCTACGTTTACGTCGGGAAGCTGCTGTGCCGAGGCGAATGATACCGCCAACACGAGGCACAAAAGGCTCAAAATTTTCTTCATAATACTATTCTTTATTTACCGCACGAAGGAGCCCTCCTTGGCGGATGGCTCCTTGTGTGCGATTATGTGCTAATTATTTGCGTGCAGGAGCAAGCTTCTTCATAAGCTTCTCCATACCCTTGCGAGTCTCCTCTGGGGTAATCTGCTTTGCCTTTACCACCTTAGCCTCAGCCTTCTTCTGCTGTGGAGCGAGGGTGCTGATGCCATAGGTGCGCTTAGTCGAAATCTTACCAACGTTGGTTGGAGCAACTACCTTGTTGATGCTCTTAACCGATGCCTTAGATGGAGTAGGCTCTGTGCCATTCCAACCGCGGGTGAATACAACCTCCGATACAACGTGGCTGTTGTAGAATGTAGTACCCGATGTCCCCTCGTAGATTACGTTTGGATAGAATGGAACGTCGGTGTAGATGATGTTGCCCTGTGCGTCGGTGATAGGCTTGCCATTCTCGTCAACATTGTAGAACTGAACATATGTAGACTTGATAGTGAAGGTGTTGCCGTCAGCCGAAATCTCAACTGGCATACCTACCTCCTCTACGCTGTTAGCATCGTTACCCATAGCAAATGCATACTTCTGCTCGTAGTTAGCCATACAGAAGTGGTGAGCCATACCGTTGTACCACGAAGTGAATGTTGGGATACGGTTGTAGTTTACTGGGACGAATACCTGACCCTTCTCGTTAACCTGCAAGAACCACTTTGGACCGAAATCCTGGAAGAGGTAGCTTACGCTCGATGCGTTGTAATCGGTCATGGTGAAGAGATCCCATGGCGAAGCGGTGCTGAGTGTACGATCGTCGTCGATAGCCCAACCCTGGCAGAGTACGCGGTTCTGACCGAGTACCGAAGCGTTGAAGCGGCTCTCCTCAGCCTTGAGGTCTGCGAAGTAAGCGTCAGCAGCCTCCTTCTGTACACCGCTTGCTGCGAAGAGGTCGTAGATATCCTGCGAAAGCGATGCAGGGCTAGTCAAATCGCCGATAGTAACCTTCCAGTTACGAGTTGTCTGGGTGAACTCACCGGTCTCTGCGCTATATACATTTACAGTAGCTGTAGCAGTCCAGTCGCCCTTCAATGCGTTGATAGCAGTCATATCGAGTGGCTCAGCAGCCTCTACTGCCAACGACTTAGCAGTTGCATAACCTGGGCAAGTCTCGCTGTCAGGGTTAGTTGCACGACCCTCGTTGTTCCAACCGATGAATGCTGCAGTGAACTCGCTATTCTCGCGAACGTCGAACTCAATCTCGGCACCCGCATTCGAGTTAACCATCTCGAGGTCAGCATCGCTGATCTGATAATATGCGCTACCCGCATTTATCATAGCCATATCGGTGTATGTGTAGTTGTTAGCCTTCATGTATGCAGTGAACTCACGAGCGTAGTTAGCTACGAACGATACCTTCGATACTGGGTTGTTCTGCCAGTTAGGGTTCTGAACGTGGAACTTAACCTTCCATGGCGAGTAAGCCTCCACTGCAGTAACCTTCAACTCAGGCTCTGCCATGGTGTACTCCTTCAATGAGAAGGTCTTGTGCTGGAAGTTCTGTGCTGTTACATCTGGATAGTAGTCGCCATCCTCACCCTGGTACTTGCCCAAAGCGTTCACTACCACGTGGTAGGTCTTGCCAGCCTGGAGCTCTGTGAAGTACTCGCTGAGCTTGATGGTGATAGGACCCTCAGTAGCGTAGTAGTTTATGATACCAAAGTATCCTGCCATCTCGGCTGTGGTAAACCACTGCCAGAGGCTGTCGTCGCCATCCAAGTAGTCGCGAGTGATGTCAACAAAGCCCTGCTTGTACTCGTTGGTGTGCTCGTAGATACCTACAAGGTACATATAAGTCTGATTGTCTGGAGTGAAGGTGATCTCACCATCCTTAGTCGAGAGGTTGCTGAATGCTACATCAACAGTACCATTGAACTTCTTAGGACCAGGGAGACGCAACTCAATCTTACGATACCAAGCGCCCTCGTGCCAGTACTGGTTAGGGTCGATGTCCGAAGAGGTGCCACCGCCTACGCCCATATCAGGGAGTATGCCGTCACCGCGCGATGCGTTGATGTAAGCATCCATATCGTATGGGAACCAGTACCAACCTTTGCCCCATCCCCAATTGATTGTTGGGTGCTTCTTGTCGCAACTTTCAATCTTGTGATTTGCGTTTTTGCCTTCCTCGTAGTCGCCGAGGTCGCAATCTGCGTAGCCAACCTCCGACAACAAGAGTACGAGAGGCTCTCCTGGCTGGAAGTTGTAGTAGTACTGGATAGGAGTCGCAGTACCCTCCTTTACAGCATCGTCAGTTGGCGATACCTCCTGGATAGAGCTGTTGCCAATGATGTAGTAGCCGATATCGCCGTTAGCGTTACGACGGTAAGCGTTGTAGTGGTTAATCTCGAAAAGGGTGTCGCGCTCAACAAGGTATGCAGGGTAAACCCAATCGCACGAGTGTACCAACTCTGGAATTGGAGGGTTTCCGTTGTACTCCAACATTGCGATGTTGGTAACGCCCCACTTGATGCGGTTACCACGAGCCTTAACCTGAGGAGGGAAGGTGAGATATACATCCATACCCTCGTAGTTCTCGCGGATTACGGCTACGTCGTCGTCGGCATACTTCTCAGGTGTGGTGAACACAACCGAAAGAACCTGGCCGTTGTTGTAGTAAGCCTTGTCCGAGATAGCAGCAGCGAAGTATACGATGAAAGTCTTGTTGCGGTCGAGACCATCGTTACCCGAAAGGTGCAATGTTGTGAGAGCGCCGTTGCACTCCTTGATAGTACCCTTACGGAAGATTACAGCTGCGCTAGGTGCAGTTGCAAGACCGCCCAATATAGGCTGCTTGTTCGAATCGTAACCAGTAACGAAGTACTGCTCACCATTCTCGTTTACATAGATTTCGCGTGCGTAGCAACCAATCTTGGTGATGTTCTGAATGTTTACAGGTACATCTACCGAAACAGCATTGTTTACTACTGGCTCGCCTGTAATCTCGAATACAGGTGTTCCATCTCCGCCACCCATTGGGTTGTCCGGAGTACACGATATTGCAGCATTGCCCATAACGATAACGAGAGCAAGCGCAATCACGGTTTTGAATAAGTTTTTCATAAAATTTTTTATTTGGTTTGAATGAATTGAATTGTCTCAAAATATTCGGGCGAAAGATAGCGATTTTTTTTCAAAAATCATTCACCTTATCTAACATTTTTTACCTCGCGCATTATGCGTGTGCGAGAAACGGGTTGTATCATGCCTGAATATGCATATATGCAACATAAAAAACCACCGATTTTAGTCGGTGGTTTTTGCGGAAAAGCAGAATAAATAGTACTATTTCTTATACTCTTCGATGCCATTTTCGAGGAACTTAACAAAGCCCTCGACCGAGAGGTCGTACTTGCGCTCGCCAAGTACCTTACCCTCTTTGCCTTGGATAACGTAGTATGGCTGAGCATTCACGCCGAAGCGAGTGATTGCATAGTTTGCGTTAATCTCGCCCAACGTCTTGAGCACCTTGCCGCCCTGAGTTGTCACCCAGTCGCTCTCGTCAACCTTCATCTTGTCGTCGGTGTAGAGCGCTACAATTACATATTCATTCTTCAAGAGCTGCAATACCTTCGCATCCGACCAAACTCTTGCCTCCATCTCGCGGCAGTTTACGCAGCCGTGTCCGGTGAAGTCGATAAAGAGTGGCTTGTTAACCTCTTGAGCATACTTCTCGGCCTCCTTCATATCGAAGAATCCGTGCAAGCCGTGTGGCAGATGGAGTTTATCGCCATACTTCACGGCAGGGCCATTGCTCTGCGAGTCCTGACCTACCACAAAGTCCTGAGTGTGAAGTGGTGGCAAATAGCCCGACAACGCCTTCAAAGGTGCGCCCCACATACCTGGAATCATATATACCACAAAGGTGAATACCGCAATAGCCATAGCCAATCGACCTACGCCGATGTGCTTAACCTCGCTGTCGTGTGCAAAGCGAATCTTGCCCAAGAGATAGAATCCCAACATTGAGAATACCACAATCCAGATGGCGAGGTAAACCTCGCGGTCGAGCAACTCCCAGTGGTAAACCTGGTCGGCAACGCTGAGGAACTTGAAACCGAGTGCTACCTCGATGAATCCGAGCACCACCTTAACAGAGTTGAGCCAACCGCCACTCTTTGGAAGCTTCTTCAACAATGTAGGGAAGAATGCAAAGAGTGTGAATGGCAAGGCAAATGCGATTGAGAATGCCAACATTGTGATAATTGGAGCCCAAACCTCGCCATTGGTCGACTTGATAAGCACAGAGCCTACGATTGGACCTGTACACGAGAACGAAACGAGCACCAAGGTCAATGCCATAAAGAATACTCCGAGGATACCGCCCTTGTCCGACTGTGCGTCGCTCTTGTTTACGAGTGCGCTTGGGAGTGTAATCTCGAACGCTCCGAAGAACGAAGCGGCAAATACCATGAAGATTACAAAGAAGATGATGTTCGGTACCCAGTGTGTTGCAAGCCAGTTGAAGATGTCGGCAGTCACTGCATCGCCACCTGCCACGCGCGCGGTAATAATAAGTACTGCGATAGGTAGGGTGTAGAGTGCAACAATGAAGAGACCATAGAACGATGCGTTGATACGTCCGCGAGTTGCCGAGCCGCTATTCTTCATAAAGAACGATACGGTCATAGGCACCATCGGGAATACGCAAGGTGTGAGCAATGCCATAAAGCCCCACAAGATAGCCTCGATGATAAGTGCCCACAACGAGCCAGAGTCTGATGACTCTGCAGTCTCCTCCTTAACTTCAGCCTTTGTAGCAGCTCCGCCCTCGCCGAGAGTGATAGTTATCTCCTCGGTTGTTGGCGAGAGACAGGTGCCAACGTTGCAAGCCTGGTAGCCGATAGTAGCCTTCACTTCGCCACCTTTGCCATCAATCTTGAAGTCCTGCTCGAAGATAGCCTCATTGTCGTATTGACCAATCTCCATCATCAGGAGTTCGTCTTTCTCGACGTGAGCGTTCGACAACGCGCGCAACTCGCCCTTGGCAGCTACGCCATTGCTCGCCTCAAATTCGAAGGTTGTAGGGTTGAAGGCCTGTGCAGGGTTGGTGACATAGATGTGCCAATCCTTCTCCATCTCGGCCTTGAACTGCACGGTGTAGATGCCATCGCCCTTCTCGGTTACGGTGTGGCTCCACTTCACCGGAGCAGCCTCCTCCTGTGCCATTGCCGTCATCGGCACTACGCACATAAGCATTAAAAACAGGTTTCTCAGAATTTTCATAAAAATAAAATATAAAACTTTTAACTCTCTTTCTCTAACTTCTTAACTCTGATTGCGCGCCACTCTTCGCAAGCGAACCTCTTCATCGGGGTTAATCCTAACGACTCGGCCTTTGCCGTGAGTAGAGGTATATCATCCTCCAAAAATCCGCTCATTATAAGTTCTCCTCCATCGGTGAGGGTGGCTACGTAAGCCTCCATATCGGCAAGCAGAATGTTGCGGTTGATGTTTGCCAAAATAAGGTCGAACTCCATCCCCTCGATGGCGCTTGCGTCGCCCCAAATCGATGTTATCTTGTCGGCAACACCATTCAGTTCGATGTTCTCGCGAACGCTCTCCTCGGCCATCTCGTCAATCTCGACCGCTACAACGCTTTCTGCTCCGAGCTTTGCTGCCACAATGGCCAAAACGCCCGTACCGCTACCCATATCCAGCACTCGCTTACCGCTTAGGTTGCTTTCGAGCAACGATTTAACCATAAGCTGTGTTGTGGCGTGGTGACCTGTACCGAACGACATCTTCGGCTGTATTATCACCTCCATACCTTCGTAGTCGGGATGGGATTTGTGGTATGGTGCACGAATCAGCACCTTGCCATCCACATCCACCTCGTTGAAGTTACTCTCCCACTTGGCATTCCAATTCTCCACTTCGATATCCTCGAAGAAGTAGTCGAGAAATCCTTCGCCTTCGAGCATCTCTACAATCTCGTCGTGATAATCCTCCCACGCCTCCTTCGGAGCATACGCGCCAAAAAGACCATCGGCATAGTCGAAACTATCAAACGGATAGTCCGAGAGGTAGGCAGCAAGGATGTCGCCCTGCTCCTCGGTTGCATAGACTGAAAGTTTGGTATAGGCTGCCATCGTCTATTCAACATAAAGAACCAAGCCCTTCAAATACTCGCCCTCTGGGTGGTAGATGTTTATAGGGTGGTCGGTTGGTTGTGTCAATTGGTGAAGAATACGCACCTTGCGTCCCGCGATAGCGGCTGCTGTAAATACGGTGGTGCGGAATAGCTCCTTTGATACCGCCTGCGAGCACGAGAATGTGAAGAGTATACCGCCGCTCTTTATCTGCGACAATGCTCTTGCATTCAAGCGCTTATAACCCTGCATTGCATTACCCAAAACCTTGTGGTGCTTGGCAAATGCGGGCGGGTCGAGGATAATCATATCGTACTTATCGCCAATATTCTTCAGATACTCCACGGCATCGCACGCGAGCGAAGTGTGCGGAGCATTCTCGCCAAAGTTGAGGCGGATATTCTCGTCTACAAGGCGTACTGCGCGCTCCGAAGCATCTATCGAGCACACCTCCTTTGCTCCACCTGCCAAGGCGTATACCGAGAAACCTCCCGTATAGCAGAAGGTGTTCAACACGGTGCGGCCTTTTGCGTACTCCTGTACGAGGTGGCGATTGAATCGCTGGTCGATGAAGAAACCGGTCTTTTGACCCTCCTCCCAATTTACGAGGAACTTATGACCATTCTCCAAAACCACGTTGTCCTTCTCGGCCGAGCCATAGAGATATCCATCTACTGCGTTAAGGTTAGCCTTGAAAGGTACGGTTGCTGCACTCTTGTCGTACACGGCGGTAATCTTGTCGCCATAGACCTCGCGGATGGCGGTAGCAATCTCGTTGCGCAAGAGGTACATACCCACCGAGTGGCACTGCACTACGGCGATTGTGCCGTAGACGTCTACTACCAAACCAGGCAAGAGGTCGCCCTCGCCGTGAATAAGTCGGTAGCAGGTGGTCTGCTCGTTGTCGGTTAGTGCGAGTGTGCGACGCACATCGTAGGCACTTGCCACGCGGTTGTGCCACCACTTGGCATCTATCTTCTCCTTCTCGAAGGTGAGGATGCGAACGGCAATGGAGCCTATCTGGTAGTGTCCGCGAGCGATGTAGTCGCCACGCTGAGTGAAGATGTCTACTACAGCACCTTCGGGAATGTTCTCGCCATCGCACTCGATGCGCTCAATAGCCCCCGAGAATACCCAGGGGTGGCGGCGTAGGAGCGACTCCTCCTTACCGCGACGAAGATATATCTTTGCTCTACTCATAAACGGCTATTCGTAAGGCTCAACATAGAGGGTAAACACCAACGGAGTGTATGGCAAAATCTCGGTGCTGATGGTTGTTGTGGTTGTCGTCTCCTCATCGGAGGTGTCGTAGTTGTAATTATAGTTGTAGTAATTATAGTTGTAGTAGTTGTAGTACGGACTATAATAGTTGTAATACGAGTTGTAGTAGTTGTAGTAGTTCATCGCGTTGTAGAAGTCGGTAGTCGAACTCGACGACGATGTCTCGGTGGTTGTGCTACCCGATACACCACTTGCGCCATAGGCGTAGCCTGAGGTCGAGATAATCTGTCCGTAGCCTCCGTGGTGCATCTCTGGGACGCAGTAGTACCACGCACCAATAGCCTGGCGATTTTCGGCCTCCTTGCCCTCGTCGTCCGATGGGCTATAGCTGAACACCTCGCAGGTTGGAGTCTTCTCATCAAAGATGAACTGGCGAATCTCGGCAATATTTGTATCTACCACAAATCCATCAAGGAATCGTACCACATACCACACATTTGCGCGACCCGACTTGGTTACTTGAGTCTTCTCCGACATCTCGCCTTTGGAGATACCCTTGCCAAATCGCTTGAGGAGAATTTTGTTGATGGAGTCGGTGACCGATGCCATATTGCCATCCAAATACTTGCGATTGTCTTTGTATGGTCGGTTGAGCTTATCCACTTCGGTCATACACTGTGGCTGCAAATATTTGTAGCTATATACATCGTCGGTCTCGGGGTTGTAGTTGAGGTTGTAGTACAAACCTTTCAACTTCAAGTCGTCGTTCTCGTCGGTCTTCTCCGATTCCGATTTTTGGGCTTGAGTCCATAAACCCTCGTAGCCGACATAGTCGCGTACCATCTCCAACTCGAGGTCGGATGGATTCTTCACCACGTCCAATACCTTGATGTCGAGAATCAATGGGCGCGAAGCATTCAGTGCGTACTGACCCTCGTAGCCACCTTCGGCCGACGAGCCAGCCTCGCCATAAGCAATCGTAGATGGGAGGTAGAGACGAACGTGTGAGCCACGACGCATCTTGTAGATAACGCCATCGAGATTCAACTCGTTACGCATCGCGAGGTATGAGCCCTCCAAAAGTCCCATATTGGTGCTACCGCCATAGTTTACATAAGGCGAGTAGTGGGTCGAGTGCGAGAATGTGCCACACAACTGCGCCAAATCGTAGGAGCGTGTCATACATATCGCTCCGTTGATGTCGCGGCCTGTCATCTCGGTAAATACCCAGCAGGTGTCCTGGTCCATAATTGCCTCCGAACCGAGGTTGTTGCCGTTTACGGGTAGCGACTCGTTGATGTCGCCATCCAACTTCTCCACATAGTAACCACCGTTCTCTTGGTAGTTGTTCTTGAGTTCGGGTTTGTGGAGTGCAATCCACTCGTCGAGCGAAATCTTCTCGCGCTCCTCGTTCGAAACGCTGCTCTCCTTAATGCACGACGTTGCGGTGAATGCCGCAAATGTCGCCGCTACGATAGTAATTATGCTGTGCGAAAATCTCATATCTATTTTGTAACTTTCTCAATTTTAATATACCACGCTATCATCGAATTTTTCGGTACATTGCCTATTAGTTGCTTGCCATATGCGTGGTTCGATGTCATATATATCTGCACCGAGTCGGCCTCGCGACATCCTGGGAGTGTATGCTCCAAGCCAGAGAGGATGGCCGTCTTTCCGAGCTCAATATTCAGCGGCTCCTTCGACCAAACGAGTGTGTTGTCACTCTTGTTTCCGAGTTGCTCGATCATCTCGGGAACGTTCGACAGATAGATGCTCTGCGAAGAGGGCTCCGAGCCGGTGAAGGTGTAGGCGTTGAAGCGAATCTCCAAGCGGTCGCCCCACTCAACCTCGGGCTTTGTCTCGCGGTCGGCATCGTAGTAGTTTACGATATAGCGAAAAGC
Organism: Alistipes sp.; assembly: GCA_045614685.1. GTDB lineage: Bacteria > Bacteroidota > Bacteroidia > Bacteroidales > Rikenellaceae > Alistipes. The sequence goes on from JAZLDJ010000066.1 coordinate 13,574, forward strand.
ATAGCGGTCGAAGATTTGGTAGAATGCGGGCTCCTCTTCTATGACGTCCGCCAACTCCTCTTCGGCTACAATACGACGACCTTCGAGATATTTTATAATCTTATCTCGTTCCGAAAGCAGGATATCCTCCTGCTTGCAGCTCACCAACATAGGGAGCAAAAAGAGTATGGTCAAAAACTTTCTCATGGCCAATAAACGGACAAAGATAGGAATTATTACGCAAAAACTATGTTTTTGTTGTGGAAAAATTTAATTATAGCTGTTTTAGTGCGCTACGGATGGCATCCTCCACGCCGAGTGAAGGCTCTGCTTTGAAGATTTTTTGCAACACCTTCTCCGATGCCGCCTTCGTGAAACCGAGCATCACCAAAGCCGCCAAAGCCTCGTCGAAGGCCTCCGAACGTTGTGCAACGTTAAGCGCATTTTCGGCCGCGTTGTGCGATGGTAAATCGAGCATCTTGCCACTCAAGTCGACAATGATCTTTTGTGCGGTCTTCAAACCGAGCCCCTTCACATTCTTCAGCAATGTGGCGTTGCCCGTAGCGATGATGTTGCGAAGCTCCGATGGCGAGTATGTCGACTGAATCATACGAGCCGTATTACCACCCACGCCCGACACGCTGATGAGCAGACGGAAGAGGTCGCGTTCCTCCTTTGTGGCAAAGCCGTAGAGAAGTTCTGCATCCTCTCTAACTATGTGATGCAGAAAGAGTTTTACGCTCTCGGCCTTCTCGATTGCCGAGTAGGTATTGAGTGATATATTTATGAAATATCCGATGCCCGCAGCATCCACTACGGCGTAGGCTGGTGCCACTTCGGCTAGGGTTCCGTTGATGTATTCGTACATAAGTTTACTTATTACCTGCGCAAAAATAGGAAAAAACGCTCAAATATCGAAATTTGGTGGCATCAATCTTTTGAATTTTCGCGAAAAGGTGTAAATTTGTGGTGCTAAATTCGTGATTTATGAGTACAATTCTGACAGTAGTGTTGATAGCTATCGGAGTGGTAGGATTTTTTGTACTATCGATGTCGCTGACTTTGATTTTCAAAGGCCACCACATCGACTCCGAGATATCGACCAACAAACATATGCAAGCTATGGGCATCAAGTGTGCCGTGCAGGAGACTCGCGAGGCTATAGCGGCCGAGAATTGTGAGGACAATCCAAACCCTTGCAGCGGCAACTGCGCGGGATGTGATATCGAACATTCAAACAATAAAGAACAATAACAATGAAGAGATTGTGTTTAATCTTGTCGGCTTTGCTTTTCGCTACCAATATGTTGGTGGCGCAGGAGTTGCCAAATTTGCCTAAAAAGTTACACTCAGGCCCTTGGAAGGCAGGCCACGTTCAGGGCATTGCAGTTGATGCCAAGCACGAGTATGTCTATATCTCGTTCACAACCATGCTTGTGAAGATGGATATGAAGGGTAATGTCGTAGGTACGGTTACGGGCCTTTTAGGACATTTGGGCTGTCTCGAGTTTAACGAGCAGGACGGTCGAGTGTATGGCTCGTTGGAGTATAAGAACGACTCTATTGGCAAGGGTATTTTGACGCAGGAGGGTAGCAATAAGCAGCTCGAAACGGGCTTCTATGTGGCGGTATTCGATGTCAATAAGATCAACCGTGTGGGAATGAATGCCGAGCGTGATGGCGTGATGACTACCGTGTTGCTCAAGACGGTGGTTGAGGACTACAACGCTAAGGTTAAGAGTAAGTCGGGCGAGGTGTTGGCGCATCGTCACGGTTGCAGCGGCTTCGATGGCATCGCCTTTGGCCCTTCGCTCGATGGTTCGGGTGGCTGGATGCTTACCATAGCCTACGGAATCTACGGCGATACCAAGCGCACCGACAATGACTATCAGATTCTCTTGCAGTACGATACCAAGAATTGGGCGAAGTATGAGGCTCCGCTTTCGCAGGATAAGATGCACAAACGAGGTCCGTCGAAACCTAATAGCAAGTATTATGTCTATACCGGCAACACTCGCTGGGGCGTGCAGAATCTCGAGTACTACAAGGAGAAGAATCTGTGGCTTTTGGCCTGCTATCCGGGCAAGAAGAGCTCCTTCTCGAACTACTCGTTCTTCTGTGTAGATGGCAATCGCAAACCTATCGTGCGACCTCTCTATGGTGTTGGATACGAAAAAGTTGGCCCTGTGGTTTGGTTTGTGAATGGAGGCCGAAGCGACCGTAAGGATCTCGATGTGCGTGGTTGGCAAAAGCAGGGTGGCGAGTTTGGTATGCACTCGTTGGGTAATGGCTACTTCTACGTTGCCACTGCCTCGAAGAGTCCCGAGGGTAAATCGGCCACGCTTCACCTTGCCCGCTATGTCGGCAAGCGTTACCAAGTGTTCGAGTTTGTAGAGTAGGATGAGTGTTTATGGCGCGTTACGATGAGATATTCTCGATAAGCTCCGATGCAGAGTTCGAGCGCGAGGCGTTGCGACTGTTCCGATACCAAGCGGAGCATTGTGCGCCTTATGCCGAGTATTTGCGCCTTATTGGCGTCGAGCCGTCGTCGGTGCATAGTGTTGAGGCTATTCCGATGTTGCCAATCGAACTGTTCAAGACACATAAAATATATTGTGGCGAGGATGAGCCTCAGATGATCTTTACTTCGAGTGCTACGACAGGAATGACGCAGTCGCGCCACTATGTCGAGGATTTGGCACTCTACGAACGTGCTTTTACAGAGGGATTTAACCACTTCTATGGCTCGCCAAAGGAGTGTAGCATCTACGCTCTGCTGCCGTCATACTTGGAGCGCGAAGGATCGTCGTTGGTCTATATGGCCGAAAAACTCATTGCGCAGAGCGGTTGCGGTGGCTTCTATCTCAACGACTACGAGAAGTTGCTGAACGATATGTCGCACGACTATAATCCTAAGATTTTGCTTGGCGTAACCTACGCACTACTCGACTTGGCAGAGAATTATGCACCCCATCTCGAGCATACGGTGGTGATGGAGACTGGCGGAATGAAGGGACGGCGTAAAGAGTTGCCAAAGAGCGAGTTGCATAAGATTCTCTGCTCGGCATTTGGCGTCGAGCGCATACATTCGGAGTATGGTATGGCCGAGCTCATGTCGCAGGCCTACTCATTCGGAGATGGCGTGTTCCGCACACCACGTTGGATGCGTGTTTTGGTGCGCGATGTGAACAATCCGTTTGCACGCTTGGCAGATGGTCGTCGCGGAGGCCTCGATATCATAGATCTGGCAAATCGCTCGTCGTGTGCCTTCATCGCTACGCAGGATATGGGCATAAGGTATGCCGATGGCTCGTTCCGTATCGAGGGACGTATCTCACAGAGTGATATCAGAGGATGTAATTTATTGGTACAAGAGTAGTTATGAAATACGCACAGGAGGATTTACAAAGGCTTCATCAGGAGTTGTATCGTACGCTCGCCGAGGTGATTCGTGTGTGCGAGGTGTGCAATATTCCCTATTTTATCCAGGGAGGTTCGGCCATAGGTGCGCTCTACAACAAGGGCATTGTGCCGTGGGACGACGATATTGATGTGGGTATGACGCGCGAAAACTACGAGCGTTTCTTGCGCGAGGCTCCGGCACATCTCTCATCCGACTATTTCTTGGAGTGGTTTGGTACAGAGAAGAATACACCGTTCTACTTTGCAAAGATTAAGCGCAACAATACGCTCTTTGTCGAGGATATTTGGCGCCATATGGATATCCACCACGGCATCTTTGTGGATGTATTCCCGTACGACCGTATTCCAGATAATGCGTTGCTCGAAAAGATGCATCGCTTCTCGGCAAAGTTCTGGATTAACTGCTTTATGGGCAAGCAGATATGGCTATGGAAGCACTGCGGAAAGTGCGAGATAGACGAGCCTCTGCCAAAGTCGTGGATTGGCTGTGCGGCCATTCGCGCGGTGGTGTCGCTGATGTCGCGCGAGGCCATCTACAAAAAGATGAATAGGGTGCTTGGCCGATACAATCGTTGCAATACCAAGTATGTAAATATCGTGCGTATGCCGAAGGACCAAATCGCAAGGGCCGACATAGAAAACCCTCAGGATATGGAGTTCGGCGGTATGATGGTTAAGGCTCCTCGCAATATCGAGGTCTATCTGCGTCATCACTACCCAAATCTCCGCCCCGTGTTGCCCGAGGCGGAGCAGATAAATCACGCACCATACAAGTTATCGTTCGACACAACCAAGGAGTAATGAAACTGCTTTCGATTATAATCCCAGCCTACAATATGGAGGGCTATCTCGCAAACTGCATAGAGTCGGTTTTGCGCACGCCGTCGTTGGCTCCGTTGGAGATTATAGTGGTCAATGATGGCAGCAAGGATCGCACTTCGCGCATTGCTCACGAGTATGCATCGCAGTTTATTGATACGGTGCGTGTCATAGACAAGTCAAATGGCAACTATGGCTCGACAATCAACGCCGCATTGCCCGAGGTTAGGGGCGAGTATGTCAAGATTCTCGATGCCGACGATAGTTTCGAGGGTTCGCGTGTGGCCGAGATGCTCGATTTTCTGCGCAAGATGCGTGGCATAGATATGGTGGTTACGCCATTCACCGAGGTGGTTGGTAACAAGGAGCGTAGGGTGGAGTACAATATCTATTCGCGCAAGCCTTACGAGTATGGCAAGCAGTATAACGCCGAGGATATATTTGCCGATGGCGCTATACGTTTCTTTATGATGCACGGCGTCTGCTATCGCACCGAGGTGCTTCGCTCGATAAACTATCGTCAGAGCGAGGGTATATCCTACACCGATCAGGAGTGGGTCTTCTATCCGCTCTTCAAGGTGCAGACCATCGCCTTTGCCGATATACCGCTCTATCGCTACAATCTCTCTCGCGAGGGGCAGACCATGGATGCGAAGGTGCAGATGCGTAGCCTTGCACAACTTGTGGCTGTGACCGAGGCCTTAGGTCAATATTTCGCATCGCGCTCGCGATATATGCCGTCCGATTCGCGTATGGCATTTCTGCGTAATGTTGTGGCCGACCGTATGCGCATTGTCTACCGCAAGTATCTGCTAGCGATGGATTCGGAGAGTTTTGCCAATAGCGACTTCGTGACGGTGGATGCTCGATTGGCGCAACTTGCTCAGCAGTGTAAAATCGAGTCGTTGCCGGTGCCTGTAAACAATCTGTTCAAGGTCGATTTGCTTGGCCATTGGCAGAAGCAAGGCCGTCGTCATAGCGATATTACTAGGTGGTTCTTACGAACACTTGATGGTATAATGGTTAAGGTACATTCGCTGATATTCAAATAGTTATAAATCTAATAAACTAAATACTATGAAGAAGTTATTCCTATTTTCGATTTTGCTCGTCTGCTCGTTCACCGTTATGGCGCAGCAGAAGTTCAATTGGCACAAGAACTGCGTAGTTGCTCACCGTGGCGCGTGGAAGGAGAAGGGTATTCCGCAAAACTCTATCGCATCGTGGCGCGAAGCAGTGCGCTTGGGTGTGCGCGGCTCGGAGTGTGATGTTCACATCACCGCCGACGACTCGCTGATTGTCTTTCACAATCTCACCCATCACGGCCTAGTACTAAAGGATAGCAAGTATGCCGATTTGATGAAATATCCACTCAAGAATGGCGAGCGCATTCCAACCTTCCGCGAGTATCTGAGAGAGGTTGTGAAGCAGAATCGCACCAAGCTTATTGTCGATGTCAAGACTATGATTTCGGACGAATACTCACTCCGCCTGAGCCGCGAGATTGTTCGCGTAATCAACGAGATGGGCGCAATGGAGTGGTGCGAGTTCTTGGGCTCGAACATCAAGGCGTTGCAGTATCTTCAGGAGACTACAGGCCGTCGAGTTCAGTATCTGGGCAAGTGGCGCGAGGAGATTCCTGATATGCACCCCGAGCAGGTATTTGCTAATGGCTTCAAGGCGGTGGACTATCAGAACATATTCTACTTTGCTCATCCCGAGTGGATTAAGACCTTCAAGAAGCACAAGGTCTATCTGAATGCTTGGACCATCAACAAGGAGGAGGATATGGATTGGTTTATTAAGCATAAGTTCGATGCCATCACCACCGATTATCCTGCTGCATTGCTCAAGAAGTTGGGTTACGAAGCTAAATAACAGAGCGTTATGAGAACATTTGTCGAGGAGGTTGCACTCAGTTTGTACGAAAAGTATGGCGACGACATCTCGTCGCTAACCCTTATTGTACCATCCAAGCGTGCGCGACTCTTTTTCACGGAGGCGTTGCTCGATCTCGCTGCATCGCCCATATGGGAGCCAAACTTCGCCTCGATAGATGAGATTATGGTCGACCTATCAGCCTTGAAGAAGGCCGATAAGTTGCGCCTTATAGCCGAGCTGTTCAATATCTACAAAAAGCATCACAAGGAGGAGTTCGACGAATTCTATCATTGGGGCGAGGTGCTTGTTGCCGACTTCGATATGATAGATAAATATATGGTCGACGCGGGTCAGCTGTTCCGAAATATCAGCGATTTGAAGGAGCTAGAGTCGAATGTAGATTATCTCTCCGACTTGCAGCTCGAGATGATGAGCCGCTTCTGGAATACTATTGTGGGCGAGAAGAGGGGTGATGCAACCGACTCGAAGGCCAAAACCAAATTCCTCGAGGTGTGGTGCTCGTTAGGCGCTATCTACGAGGAGTTTAGGGCTCGTCTGCGTGAACTAGGCATCGGATATACAGGAATGATCTACCGCGAGGCGGTAGAACGCCTAAATGAGGGCAAGGTGCAACTCACTGGCGAAGAGAAGTATATCTGCGTTGGCTTCAATGCACTCTCCGCTTGCGAGCAGGAGCTGTTGCGTGCCTTACAGGTGGCAGGTCGAGCAGAGTTCTATTGGGACTACGACAAATATTACACCGAAGATAAGTATCAGGAGGCGGGAATGTTTATCAGTTCCAACATTGATTCGTTTGGCGAGGCCGAGGGTGTCTCGCACGATAACTTCCGCAATATCAAGTCGGTGAATGTACTCTCCACTTCGTCGAATGTGGCTCAGTGCCAGTGTGTTGTCGATATATTGGAAGGTATAGCAGCGAAGAATAACGGTGTGCTCGACAAGGACACGGCGGTGGTGCTTACAGACGAAAATCTGCTGATGCCGTTGCTCTACGCCTTGCCCGAGAAGTTCAAGGAGCGAATCGATGACGAAGGTAACAAAATTCCGCAGATAAATGTTACAATGGGTTATCCTCTTCGTAACACGTTGGCCTATTCGTTTGTTGAGCGACTCTTGGAATTACAGAAGCACGCCCGCACGGATTCGAAAACAGGCGAAGAGACCTTCTATCATGTGGATGTTGAGGGTATCTTGACTCATCCATATGTGGCTACAACCTCCTCGTCGGAGTATGCGGCTCTGCATCGCGATATAGTTAAGCACAGACTTTTCCAGGTGCCAAAGTCGATGGTTGCGGCAACACCTCTTTTGGCTCTTATATTCCGCAAGACCGAGGGGTGGCAATCGTGCTCGAACTATCTTATCGAGGTTGTTGATGCGCTCACTCAGCGCGGTGATGCAGGTGCTGAGTGTGCCTTTCGTGCCGAGTTTTTGGCCGCAGTATCGGAAGCCCTCAACAAGTTGCAAAATGTTGTGGCACAGTGCGGTATAGATATCCCCGAGAAGATATATCACTCGTTAGTGCGCCGCCACCTACAGGCCGAGCGCGTGCCATTTACGGGCGAGCCATTGCAGGGATTGCAGATTATGGGTATCCTCGAGACGCGAAATCTCGACTTCAAGAATGTCATCATCCTCTCGATGACCGACAACAACTTCCCAGGCAACAAGGCAACGGACAAGTCCTTTATCCCGTACGGATTGCGTTATGGATTCAAGATACCTACAACCGAGCATCACGAGGGTGTCTATGCCTACTACTTCTATCGTCTGATTGAGCGTGCCGAGCAGTTGTATATGCTCTATTCATCGGCTGCCGACGACAAGAGCACGGGCGAGCCAAGCCGCTACATCCGCCAGTTGGAGTACGAGACCAAGTTCAAGATTAATCGCACAAATGTGGGCGTTGAGGTAAGCCTCTCCGACGATCGAGGCATACAGGTCGAGAAGAGCCCTGAGGTGTTCGAGAAATTGCTTCGCTTCACCCGCGATAAGGCGTTGTCGCCAACGGCCTTCTCAACCTATGTGAAGTGCCCATTGCGCTTCTATTTCAATGTGGTAGAGTTATTCCGTACGGAGGACGAATTGGAGGAGTCGGTAGATAATATGACCTTCGGAAACATCTTTCACGAGGCTGCCGATAAACTCTATTCGCAGGTTGTCGAAAAGCCAAATTCTGCACTCCATCTAAAGGAGTTGCGCGAGCGTGGCGAGGTGGAGCGTTGTGTGGATAAGGCCATCGCTAAGGTCTACTTTGGTCGTAAGGATGAGGTTTTGCCCGAGTTGGGTGGCGAACTTATCATCATTCGCAATATCGTGATTGAGTATCTCAAGAAGAACCTTCTCGACTACGATATCAAAAACTCGGCATTTACGGTCTATGCCACCGAGCGCAAGATTGCTATGGAGTTGCCTATCGAGGTTAACGACGAGTCGTTTGTGGTTAAATTCGAGGGCCGCAGCGACCGTATCGATACGCTCAACGAGAATATGATGCGTATCATCGACTACAAGACCGGAAAACCACATCTCGAGTATCGAGGTATCGAAGGCCTGTTCCACGGCGAGGCCAACCAGCGCGAGTCGAACATCATAAATACGTTGCTCTATTCGATGATGCTTTCGCGCGAGCACGGAGGTATAGATGTACGCCCTGAGCTCTATTATGTCGGCTCGATGGTACACGAGGACTATTCGCCTCTCTTCATCGAGGCGACGGAGAGCGCAGAAAAGAAGAGAGGCTTAGATAGGAAACCGCTCAATTCCTATTTTGAGTGTGCCGAAGATTTCGAGTCGGAGGTATATAGCACCATTCGCGAGATGTTCGACAGAAGAAAACCTTTTGTGCAGTGCGAGGACGATAAGGGATGTCAGTATTGCGATTATAGAACAATCTGCCGTCAGTAGAAGAGACTCGTACGGTCTAAAAATAATGAGAGTGCCCAATTTGTATTGGACACTCTCTTTTGTTTTGGCTTCCGTCAAACTACAAGCTGATAGCCTCGGAAGGACAAACACCTGCGCACGCGCCACACTCGATACACTTGTCAGGATCGATTACATAGATGTCGCCGGCAGTGATAGCCTCAACCGGACACTCATCGATGCAAGTACCGCATGCGATACACGAATCTGAAATTTTGTAAGCCATAATAAATCGATTTATTAGTGTTAAATAACAGTGCGAAGTTAAGATTTAATTCTTAATTATCCAAAAAAAAATATATCTTTGTGGTGTTGAACCATCTATAAACTACAAAAATGGAGCCGAAAACAACATCAATACGCCTAACTTTTCTCGGTACGGGAACTTCGCAGGGTGTGCCACTCATAGGTTGCGATTGCGCGGTTTGTTGCTCAACCGATGAGCGAGATGCACGACTTCGCACCTCGGCGATGGTGGAGGTGGGCGACAAGCGATTTATAATCGATGCAGGCCCCGATTTCCGTGAGCAACTCTTGCGCGAGGGCGTTTCGCACATTACGGCTATATTGCTGACCCATAAACATAAAGATCATATCGGTGGTCTCGACGATGTTCGAGCTTTGAACTTTGTCGATTATCCGCAGGCGATACATACCGTTCATATCTACGGCTCGCACGATACCTGCGAGTGTGTCCGCAAAGATTTCGACTACGCCTTTTCGGAAAATCCGTATCGAGGAGTTCCGCATATGGCACTACACGAGTTTGCAACCGAGCCATTCGAGATTGAGGGTGTCGAGATTATTCCAATTAAGGGCGAACACTCTCGTTTCGAGATTACGGGTTTCCGCTTTGGTAAGTTGGCCTATCTCACCGATTTTAAGAAGATTAGCGACGAGGAGACGGCGAAGTTGCGAGGCGTCGAGGTGCTTGTTGTCAACGCTTTGCGTTTTGAGCCTCACGACTCCCATTTCTCGGTTGACGAGGCGATGCAACTCATCGAAAAGGTTGCTCCTAAAAAGGCATATTTAACCCATATGTCGCACGATATTGGGCTGCATTGTGTGGCAAATCTGCGCCTAAACGAAGGCGTCGAATTTGCCTACGACGGTTTGCAGGTAGAGGTGTAATATAGAACGATTTACGACCAAACTGTTATGAAGAAACGATTAGAATCATTGGATGTATTGCGTGGTGCCGACCTCTTCTTTTTGTTGGCTGTAGGGCCTATAATGCGCCGTCTTATAAGGACGCTCGATATCGGGTGGCTCAACGACTGCTATTGGTTGTTCGACCACGCTGAGTGGCAGGGCTTCTCGCCGTGGGATATAATTATGCCACTCTTTGTCTTTATGACGGGTATTACCATTCCGTTTGCCCTTGCTCGTATGCGTGAGGAGCGCACCTATGGCAAGGCCTTGTGGCGCATCCTGCGACGAGTGGTTGTTTTGTGGGTGTTCGGGCTGATTTGTCAGGGCGGTTTGTTCGATAAAAACGACACTACTATTTATCTATATTCCAATACTTTGCAGGCTATCGCGGTGGCGTATGCAGCCTCTGCTATTATGTTCCTGTTTACGAAGTTACGCACCCAGATTATTACGGCAGCAGTGTTGCTGTTGGGCTATTGGGGTGCTATGGAGTTTATCTCGGTGGATGGCTATGGCGGTGGCAACTACACGCCAAACGGTAACCTCGCTGAGTGGGTGGACAATGTTGTTCTTGGTCGCTTCCGTGATGGCGCAAAGGTTGTCGATGGGGTAGTGACCTTCAAGGATGGTTATCACTACACCTGGATACTCAGTTCGTTAACCTTTGTCGTTACGGGTATGCTCGGAATGTTCGCTGGCGTTATCGCCAAGTCGAAGATGGAGGAGCGACGCAAACTCTGGTGGTTTGCCGCTACGGGCGCAGCGATGGTTGTTGCGGGCTTGGTGTGGAGCATCTGGCACCCTATTATCAAGATGATTTGGACCTCGTCGATGACTCTCTTTTCGGGCGGAATCTGTTTCCTCTTACTGTGGCTCTGCTACTACCTTATCGACTACAAGGGCTATCGCAAGGGCTTGACCTTGTTCAAGGTCTATGGTATGAACTCGATAGCCGCTTATATGATGCCTAAATTTATAAAGGTTAGGGCAATTCTGTCGGCTCTGCTCTATTGGTTGGCATTCTATATCGGTGACGAGTGGAGTGCGATGGTGGTCACCATAGCGAATGTGGCGGTGCAGTACTACCTATTATACTATATGTATAAGCGCGAGATATTCTTGAAGGTGTAGTCCTATTTGCATACTATTTGTATGTGTGGTTGTTACACACTAAAAACAAAAAAGTATGCATCAATCTATCACAATTCACGCAGACGACAAGGGCCATTTTACCCTTGCAAACCATTGTAAATTAGAGAAACTCAACCCGAAGGAGTTGTTGCTCTATTCGACAGCTCTTTGTGCGGGTATGACCGTGCACTCCATTGCCGAGAAGGAGCATGTGACACTCTTGAAACTCGAAATCAAGATGTCGGGCGAACTCGACACCGAGAAGGTCGAGGGTAAGAGCCAATTTGTGTCGTTCGATATCGCCTACAACATTGAGTGCAAGCATATCGACGAGCAGTCGAAGGTGTCGAATGCCG
>JAZLDJ010000067.1:0-14802 GCA_045614685.1 Alistipes sp.
CGTTGTTCATATAGCCAATGATACCCGCAATGCGAATGTCTGCACCGGCAGTGCCTGTACCTTCATTGATGATCACCTTACCCTTGTTCTTGACATCGATGGTATTGAGGTTGTCGCTACTACCTGTGTAGGAGTAACCAATGCAACCTGCGATAAACATCTGATTGGCAGTCTTGAGAGCATTGTAGGTGATTGTGCCTGAGTTCAAGCAGTCGGAGATGTCGCTACGATAGAGCACACCCACCAAGCCTCCCAAGCGGCAGCGCTTTGTTCCGCAAGTAGCCTCGAGGGTGATGTCGCCCGAGTTGTAGAGGCCCGTTACAGCGTGTCCGTATGCGCCGAGCTGACCGACAACACCGCCGAGGTGGTGGTGATGTTCGCGGTTGTCCGCCTTGAAGACAACGGCTCCCTTGTTGGTCAAGGTGTTGATTTTGCCAAAGTAGTGCTGACCGATGGCGCCACCCACGAGGAGTTCGTTCTGCGCTGGCGAACTTGTGGCCTTGCCCTCCTCTGCCCAGATAAGCTGAGCCTCGTTGGTTACATTGGTGAGGTGGTTGTAGGAGTTGAGTCCGATCACGCCACCTACGGTTGGTTTGTCTGAAGTTGCAGCACCCTCTGCTATCGCAAAGTCGGCCTTCATAGTTACGGTTGCAGTAGCCTCGTTGGTGAAGTTCGATACATTGGTACATCCGTCCGACTGTGAAACGAAGTATCCTGCGATACCGCCCAAGTATGCGCGAGTACCAACGACACCGCCAAGGGTTACGGTACCCTTGTTTGTGAAGTTCGAGAGGTTTGCGCTCGCATTTGCATCGCCTGGCAGGTAGCCTACGAGACCACCGCAGCAAGAGATGGTTGCAGTGGTGGCAATGTTCTCCACCGTACCGCTATTGACCATACCATCGATGGTAGGAGCGCCAATACCTAGGTAGCCGAAGCAACCACCGGCTGAAGCAGAGGTTGCTGTTGTACCATTCACCGATACTTTACCCGTGTTGGAGAAGTTGCCTGCTGTGCAAGTTGATGGAATCGAAGAAATGTATCCTGCGATACCGCCAGCATGCAATGCCTTGGTGGCAGTAGCATCTACGGTGATATTGCCACTATTCGAGAGATTCTGCAACTTGCTGTTTGCGAGTGTTGCCAAGTAACCGAAGCAGCCGCCAATCTGGGTATTCTCGTCGCATTTTGCGTAGCTCGAGATATTACCGCTGTTGGAGCAATTCTCGACGGTGATAGCCGAGCCTGTGTAGGTACGGCCAATCAAACCTCCGAGGTTGGAGTTCTTGGTATTGACCAATTGGTGCTCGATATTGCCGCTATTTGTACAGTTGGTCATTGTGAGTGGCTTGTGGTACGAGCCGAGGATACCACCTACATAGGTGTTACGCGAGGTCGAACCCTTGCCTGGCAAGATGGTGATATCGCCCTTGTTGTGGCAGTTGTCGAATACAACCACATTGTTGATTACGGTGCTAGCTGCTGCGCCGATACAACCACAGATACCACCTGGATAGAGCAACTGGTGGTTCTTCTTAGGATTGAGTACGCAGTAGTTTGTTGTATTGTAGAACGATGCACCATCGATTGCGATACCGCAGATACCACCAACGAATGCGCCTGCTGCCGAACAGTCGTAGTTGATGACACCCGATGCAGTGCAGTTCTCCACCACACCGCCGAGCTGATTAGCCAAAACTCCCGCATAGGTTGCTGTGGTGGTGATATTCACATCCTCGAGGTGCAAGCCCTTGACATTGGCTGTGAGGATGTCGAACAACGGAGCCTTCAACCCCTTGATAGCGTAGCCATTACCATTGAAGGTGCAACGCTTGTCGCCCACCAATGAGTTCCAAGTGAGCGATGTCCACTCAATCTCCGAAGCATCTACGTCGTTTACGAGTACCACATCCTTGGTGAATACACCACTGGCTGCGGTTACGTCCGAAGCAAACTTCTGCAACGAAGCCACATCGCTGATGACGAATACATCGGCATTAGCCACATACTCGATAGCGCCAGCAAAGTTGCGAACATTGCCTGCGGTGAGAGGCTTCTTGTTGTCGGCTTTGATGGTTGCATACATAATGCCGCCCTCGGCATCGTAGAGCGTAACATAGAGCTCGTTGTACTCGCCAGCTGGCACTGCCACGTGGAGGTAGGTAGCCTCGTCAGAGAGCTGTACACCCTCACCAAACGAATACTCGATAACCTGCTTTGAAGCTGCAGTAGCTGCAACCTCGCCTGTTTGGAAGTCGATATCGAATGCGCCGGCGATAGGTGCGCGGTCGATGGTCGATACCTGAGCCTTCTTCAATACGGCCGAGCCCTTCACGCCAATCTTGAGTACACCAGTGAGGTGCTTCAAGCTTGCGCCAAGACCATCCTCGCTATAGCCATACATAGTCGATACGCCAGCGCCGAAAGTTCCATTACCCACATGAGTCTGTGCCTCAGCAAAGAGCACCTGGCCCGCAGGTGCTACAGGGTAGGCGATGCAGTATGGAGCAGTAGCCACCACATTGAAAGCTGCCACCGATGCATTTGCTGCGTCGATAGCTGCCTCGGTAGACTCTACGCCATTAACCGAAATTTTGTCTCCCTCGCTCCAGTGGAGAGGGTAGATGCCGTCAACCTCGGTGCCGAGCGCAGTACGCGACTGCTCGAGCGAGAGGTTAATGGTAGTCTCGGAGCCGCCAAGTGCGATGCCGAGATCCTCGGTTGTGTCTGTCGCGCACGCGCACGCGAAGAGAGCAACAACCGCCAAGAAAAATCTTGTTGAGTTTTTCATTGTTCTTATGTTTTGATTTTTACTTTGTAATCAACTCCACGATGTAGTCGATGCCCGAAGGTACGGTGTCGAACTTGAGGGTTACGCCGCCCTCGGTTGCGGTGAATGCCACAGGCTGCTTGCCTTCGAAGGTGTAGGCCTTCTCGACCTTGCACGAGAGTGGCAAGTGCAACTCCTTCGACTTGAGGTCGAAGATGTGGACAAACAGACGCTCGCCCTTACGGGTTGTAACGCCCCACTCCTGCGCCTGTATATCACCTGCGGTGGTGCCATATACCGAGTCGCCATACTTACGCAACCACTCGCCCATCTCCTTCAAACGGTCAAGAGCCTCGGCTGGCAACTCGCCATTTGGCTGAGGGCCGATGTTGAGCAAGAGGTTTGCGCCCTTGCAAGCGATGCTCAAGAGGTAGCGAACGAGGTACTCGGTGCTCTTGTAGTTCTGATCTGCCACCTTGTAGCCCCACATACCGTTCATTGTCTGACAGGTCTCGAGTGGGAGTTTGGTGCTTACGGTCTGGCCCTTCGAATATCCAGCCTTGTTCTCGCCCGGAAGGTCGCGCTCGAAAATCTGGAAATCCTCGCCAGGGATGGCAGGGAGGTGGTGATTGTTGCCGACGAGGCACTCTGGCTTGATTTTGTGTATGTGCTCGTACTGCTCCTGAATGCGCCAGTTTACGCTGCGGCGGTCCCACATTCCGTCGAACCACAATGCGTCGACATCGTACTTGGTGAGCAGCTCCTCGAGCTGGTTGTTCATAAACTGGAAGTAGTTCTCGTAGCCACCCTCGACCTTATCCTTGCCAGTCACCTTGTTGCTCGACTTGCTTGGCCAGTAGTCGGTACGAGTCCAGTCGGCGTGCGAGTAGTAGAGGTGGAACTTCAATCCTTGCTTCTTACACTCCTTAGCCAACGCCTTCAATACATCCTTGCCGTAAGGTGTTGCATCCACGATATTGTAGTCGGAGTATTTTGTATCCCACATTGAGAAACCATCGTGGTGACGCGAGGTAAGACAGATGTACTTTGCGCCCGAATCCTTGATGGCCTTAACCCACGCCTTAGCGTCGAAGCGGTGAGGATAGAATGCATCGGCAGACTTCTTGTACTCGGCGTGCGAGAGTCTGCCCTTGCTGAGGTACCACTCGCCCTGCGCGAAGATGCTGTAGAGTCCCCAGTGGAGGAAGATTCCAAATTTACTATCGGCAAACTCCTGACGAGCCTTGAGGTTGCCCTCCGATGGAGTGTAGTCCTTGTAGTTCTGCTGTGCAAACGATGAGGTTGCCACAGCCAAAAGGAGTGCTAAAGAGATGACTTTTTTCATATTTACATAGGTATAATAGTGTACAAAGATAACAAACTTTGATTTTTTGTACAAATTATTACTCTTTTTTTGTAAATTTGCACGATGTAATATCTTCAATCGGAAAATTAGATTTAAAAATATAGTTATATGCTTACACTACAACAATTGCGTGGCGATAAGGAGTTGGCAATTAAGAAACTTGCCAAGAAGGGCGTAGATGCTGCCCCAATTATCGCAAAGATCGAGGAGTTGGACGACGCTCGTAAGGCGCTCCAGGTGGAGTTGGACAACTGTCTTGCAGAGCAGAACAAGGCTGCCAAGGAGATTGGTATGCTTATGGGTCAGGGCCGTCGCGAGGAGGCAGAGGAGCGCAAGCAGCAGGTTGCTGCGTTGAAGGCTAAGTCTGCCGAGCTCGCAGCACAGCACGAGGAGACTTCGGCTGCATTGCAGGCACAGATTGTATTGCTCCCTAACTTCCCTGCAGATATTGTCCCTGAGGGTAAGACTGCCGAGGATAACCTTGTGGTAAAAATCGACGAGAACTACTCGGAGTTGCCGGAGAATCCACTTCCACACTGGGAGTTGGCCAAGAAGTACGACATCATCGACTTCGACCTCGGCGTGAAGCTCACCGGCGCAGGTTTCCCTGTTTATAAGGGCAAGGGTGCTCGTTTGCAGCGTGCGCTCATCAACTACTTCCTCGACTACAACACAGCCGCTGGTTATCAGGAGGTTGAGCCACCAGTAATGGTGAACGAGGCTTCGGGCTTCGGTACAGGTCAGTTGCCTGATAAGGAGGGTCAGATGTACCACGCTACTGCCGACAACTTCTACCTTGTGCCTACAGCTGAGGTCCCTGTAACAAATATCTTCCGCGATGTAATTCTCGACGAGAAGGATTTCCCAGTGAAGATGACCGCCTACACCCCTTGCTTCCGTCGTGAGGCAGGTTCGTATGGTAAGGATGTTCGTGGTTTGAACCGCTTGCACCAGTTCGACAAGGTCGAGATCGTGCAGTTGGCCTTGCCTGAGCAGTCGTACGAGGCTTTGGACGGTATGGTTGCCCACGTTGAGGGCTTGGTTAAGTCGCTCGGCTTGCCATATCGCATCTTGCGCCTTTGCGGTGGCGATATGTCGTTCACTTCGGCCTTGACCTACGACTTCGAGGTATACTCGGAGGCACAGAAGCGCTGGTTGGAGGTTTCGTCTGTTTCGAACTTCG
Organism: Alistipes sp.; assembly: GCA_045614685.1. Classification (GTDB taxonomy): domain Bacteria; phylum Bacteroidota; class Bacteroidia; order Bacteroidales; family Rikenellaceae; genus Alistipes. Next base: position 5,320 of record JAZLDJ010000067.1, read on the forward strand.
AGTCGTTCCAGGCTAACCGCCTTAAGCTCCGCTACAAGGACGCTAACAAGAAGACCAAGTTGGCACACACACTCAATGGCTCGTCGTTGGCTTTGCCTCGTATCGTGGCAGCGCTCCTCGAGAACAACCAAACTCCAGAGGGTATCCGCGTACCTGAGGTGCTTGTTCCATACATGGGTGGCGTAACAATGATTGACTAAGCATTTTCAATGTGAGAAAACAATATAGGATCTGTCTAACAAGTTCTCTTTGTTAGGCAGATTTTTTTTGTGGTAAAGTTCGCTAGATTGAGAAATAGTAGCTACCTTATATAACAAAATAATAAAGCCCGTCTAACGTTAGACGGGCTCTTTCGTTGGGTTAATTTGTTATCTCTGAATCTTTAGCAGCCCAGTATAAATATCGTTGGGCGTTTGTTGATGTCAGGGAGGCCCGATTTGCGCCACTCGGCGATGGTGGCGGTGCGGATATACTCGTTATTCGAGGTGATGTCGCAAGCGATGGCGAGGCGAGTGTGTGCTCCGCAAGTGGCCAAAATTTGCTCCGCAAGTTTGGTGTTGCGGTAGGGTGCCTCGATAAAGAGTTGCGACTGATGCTCACTCGCGGCACGGCTCTCCAATCGTTTGATTGCACGTGTGCGGTCTGGCTCCTTAACTGGCAAGTAGCCATTGAATGCGAACGACTGGCCACTCAATCCCGATGCCATAACGGCCATAATAATAGATGACGGGCCTACCAAGGGCACTACGCGAATGCCAGCGCGGTGGCACGCCTCCACTACTAGCTGTCCAGGGTCGGCAACAGCAGGAACGCCTGCCTCCGAGATTACGCCCGCCGAGCGGCCCGCCTTAATCTTGGCCACCATACGCTCCACATCGCGTGGCGAGGTGGTGTGTTCGCTCAGCTCGTCGAACTCTAGCGTATCAATCTGTCCCGACAATCCCGCCTTCGACAAGAAACGACGCGCCGAGCGAAGATTCTCCACTATGAAGTAGTCGAGCGATGTGATAACCGCACGATTTGCTTCGGGGGTGACGTCGTAGGGTAGAGTATCCTCCGAAATTGGACAAGGGATGAGATATAGTGTGCCTCTATTCATTGATGTAGATTCGTTTTACTCGCTTAGCTACCGAAGTCAGCACCTCGTAAGGTATGGTGCCGAGCACGCGTGCCATATCTTCTGCGGTGTTGCCCTTTTCGGCCGAGAATATGGTCACCTCGTCGCCCTCCTCGATGCCATCGATATTGGTGATATCAATCATGCAGCTATCCATGCAGATATTGCCGATGGTCTTTGCGCGCTTGCCTCCCACAATCATCTCCCAAGCTCCGTTACCGAGGTGGCGATTCAGTCCGTCGGCATAGCCGATAGGTATTGTGGCGATGCGACTCTCCTTGGTTACCTTGCCATTGCGTCCATAGCCAATGGTCTCGCCCTCGTGCAGGGTACGAATCTGCACAATGCGTGTGCGGAGTGTCGAAACGGGTTCCAACGCTTCGCCTACTGTGGCCGAGAATCCGTAAAGACCAATGCCTAAACGGCACATGTCGAATCGTGCCTCCTCGAATCGCAACATAGCCTCCGAGGCTGCTGCGTGGCGAAGTGGGCGGTATGGTAGCGACGCCATAATGGCGCTACTTATGCGGTCGAATTTGTCGATTTGCTTCTTCGAGAAGTCGTCCTGAGTAGTGTCGTCGGCGACGCACATATGGGTGAATATCGATGCCACGCGTACGCTCTGAGCCTCGTTTGCCAACTTCTGGTTCAGTGTCTCGATGTCGCTCTCGGCAAAACCCAAGCGATGCATACCGCTATCAATCTTTAGGTGTATTGGGTAGTTAATCTCGCCAGCGCGCTCCACAGCCTGCACAAACGAGGTAAGTGAGCGGAGCGAGTAGATTTCGGGCTCGAGCGAGTGGGCTATCATCGTGTCGAAACTTGCATCGTCGGCATTCAACACCACGATAGGCATAGTAATACCTCCCTCGCGCAAAGCTACACCCTCGTCAGCAAAAGCCACAGCCAGGTAGGCCACGCCCTGCTTCTGCAACATCTGGGCAACCTCTGTTTCGCCAGCGCCGTAGCCCGATGCCTTTACCATTGCTACAAGTCGTACCGCTAGGCCAATCTTCGAACGGAAGTAGTTGATATTGCGGGCCATGGCTTGCAAATCCACCTCCAAAACTGTAGTGTGGCTGTGCTGCTCCAAGCGGTGTGAGATACGCTCCATTCGGCTTGCGCGATTACCCTTTATGAGTATTGCGTGGTCGGCAATATCGAGTGTAGAGATATTGCGGAGAAACTCTTCGGTAGAGGTGAAGAATAGACTGGTATCGTCGAATAGAGCGCGATGTGCAGTGAGGGCCTCACCGATACCGACAAAGTGGTCGATACCTGCTTCGCGTACCATTCGTGCAACCTCGGTGTAGACGCTATCGCCACTTTGCAGAATGTCCGAGAGAATCAGCATTGTGCTGCGGTGGTTAGCCACCGAGCGCAAATTGTCTAAAGCAATCGACAACGAGTGCAAATCGGCACTATACGAGTCGTCGATAATTATCGAATTGTCTATGCCCTGCTTAACCTCCAAACGCATGGCTACGGGTTGTAGCTGCTTGAAGTCGGGCTTGTCGAATCCTATCTCGGCAAAGAATGTAGCAACAATCTCGGCATTGTGCTGCGCTGCGTCGTCGGCCATACGGTCAAGGTTGGTGGCTTTGGCAGCGTCTATAATATTACGGTTGCCGTATTGCTTTTGAATTGCTTCGGCCAATGGCGTATAAGCCGAGTGGTATATAATATTTGGCGTATTTTGCGCCAAAAGTAACTTTTCGGAAATCTTCTCCTCCAACGAGCCAAAGCCTTGTGCGTGAGCATCGCCAATCGAGGTGAAGATAACCATATCTGGCTCAATCATTGTGCGGAGTCGCTCCATCTCGCCCTTCTGCGAGATGCCTGCCTCGATGATGGCAATATCGTAGGAGTTGTCCAACATCAAGAGCGACAATGCCACGCCCAACTGCGAGTTGTAGCTGCGCGGTGAACGGAAAATCTTCGCTTCGCGAGGTGCGCATTGTGCTATCCACTCCTTGACTGTGGTCTTGCCATTCGAGCCTGTGATTGCTACAACTTTGCCCTCGAAGTTCTTGCGATGATGAGTTGCCAAAGCTTGCAATGCCGCGAGCGAGTTCTCGACAACCACTGCACCGCAATCCTCGGCAAGAGCAACTTCGCGCTCCACGATAAAGCTCTTGACACCACGCTCGGCAACCTCCGCGATGTGTTCGTGTGCATCGTGGTTTACACCACGTATAGCCACAAATAGCGATTCGTGCGAAATGGCATACGAACGGCTGTCGGTAGCAACTGCTGCTACCTCCATATCGCATCCCACAAGCCTACCGCCAACAATGTGTGCTATGTCAGACAAAAGATATCTCATTGACTACTCCTTGAATGTTACAATGGTTATACCCGATCCTCCGCGGTCAGGGTGGTCGTCGGTGGCACTTGCCACCTGTGGCAACGAGCGAAGATATCGACGTACCTCCTCCTTCAGGGCTCCTGTGCCCTTGCCGTGTAGGATGGTTATGGTGCTTACGCCCACCATAAGTGCATCGTCTACCAAATCTTGCACCTTCTCCAACGCCTCGACAACACGTTCGCCACGGATGTCAATCTGCGAGCGGAAGTTTAGTCGGCGTTGCGAAATGTCGGCCGAAATCACCGTGCGCGGTGTCTCGGGACGAGTCATACGCTTAAATTCTGCCGAGGAGATAACCTCCAAACGTGCCGTTTCGACCGTTGTTAAAATCGCTCCAAACGCCACCTGTGCTCTCTTGCCGCGTATCTCCTTCACCACGCCTACGCCGTTTTGGCCAAACATTCTAACCTTGGCTCCTACCTCCAAAGGCATAGCCTTCTTAACGGGTTGTGCCACCTCCTGCTTAGGCTCGGCAGGGTTATTCTTGCGCTCCTCGCGTCGCTGTTGACGACGACGGAGTCGCTCCATCTCGCGCTCGATGCGCTCGCTATCTGCCGAGTTGTCGGCTTCGATCTCCTCGCGGAACTCCTCGAACTCGCGGCGCAAGAGTTTTGTCTGCTCCTTCTCGGCTTGAGCCTCGCGGATACTCTTGATGGTATTCTCGATTTGGCGATTAGCCTCGGCAACCAACTCCTTGGCTTGCGCCTTCGCTTCGTGGATGATGCGATTGCGCTCCTCGCGTATGCTGGCAAGCTTCTCGCTCAGGGTCTGCTCCATCTCCTCTACCTTGCGGTCGGTCTGACGGATGCGCTCGCGCTTTTGTGCCCAATAGTGCTTGTCGCGAGCCACCTCGCGGAGCTGCTTCTCCAAATCGATATGTTCCGAGCCCGCCTTCTCCTTCGCCGAGGCGATAATATTCTCGGGGAGACCAATCTTTCGGGCAATCTCAATGGCAAACGAACTACCAGGCTTTCCGCACTCTAGTCGGAATAGAGGACGAATGTTCTGCACATCGAACATCATCGCTCCGTTGGTTACGCCCTCGTGATTCGAGGCGTAGTATTTAATGTTGGAGTAGTGGGTGGTGATAACGCCATAGCATCCACTATCCACCAACTTCTCGAGTATGGCCTCGGCAATGGCTGAGCCAATTACGGGCTCTGTTCCCGAGCCAAACTCGTCGATAAGCACCATCGTCTTCGAGTCGGCTCCCGCCACCATCGCCTTCATATTTAGCAGGTGCGACGAGTAGGTCGAGAGGTCGTTATCGATGGATTGCTCATCACCAATATTTATATATATCTTGTCGAATACGGGCAACTCGCTCGCCTCAGATGCGGTGATAGGGTAGCCGCACTGGAACATATACTGCAAGAGTCCGATGGTCTTCAAGCATACCGATTTACCTCCGGCATTCGGGCCCGAGATGACAAGTATGCGACGCTTCGAATCCAACTCGGCATCGAGTGGAATTATCGTTCGCTTTTGTCGTTTGAGCGACTGCGCCAACAATGGGTGCTTGGCGGTGTGTAGCACCAAACGGCCCTCCTCGGCAAAAATCGGCTTGCCTGCGCCATTCTCGATTGCCCATCGAGCCTTGGCGCGTACCATATCCACTACAGCCATAAACCACTCGGTACGCTCCACATCCGCAATGTCGAGACGTACTACATCGGTGAAGGCTGTGAGTATGCGCACAATCTCGCGGCGCTCCTCGTACTCCAACTCGCGCAGGAGGTTATTCAACTCAACAACCTCGGCAGGCTCGACATAGAAGGTCTTGCCCGTAGCCGATTCGTCGTGGATGAAACCGTTCAACTTGCGCTTATTCGATGCCGAAACGGGGATAACGGCACGTCCTTCGCGTATCGAAATCGAGGCGTCGCTATCGACTATGCCGCTCGACTTTGCCGATTGCAGTATTGCCTGCAGTCGTTTCGAGACCTGACCCTCGTGGCGGCGAATCTGCGCGCGAATCTGGCGCAGCTCCTCCGAGGCCCCATCGCGTACCATACCTTTGTCATCGACGATGCGGCGGATGTCGGCCACTATATTCCATAACGCCTTAACAGGCTTTGCCAAGGCGGTGAGAGTGGGGTAGCGAACCTCGTCGCTACGGTGCAGAAATTGCACAAAGTCGCCAGCTGAAATCAGCGCTTTGCCCAACTGCACAACCTCGGCAACCTCCAAGAATGTACCCTCGACCTTTGCCTTGTCGATGATATCGGCAATGTCGTAGAACTCCTCGGTGGGGGCCTCGCGCTCGGAGAGGAGAATCTGTCGCATCTCCTCGGCGAGTGCGTGACGACGCTCTATCTCGACCCTATTGGTGGAGAACTCTTCACTAAGGAGCAAATCGCGAGCATGTTGCATTGTACACAACGCAACACACTGCTCACGAATAAGGTCGAAGCCAATCTTGAACTCGAAGTTCGATGGATATATTACCCCTTTTGCCACCCTAGATATTGCTATATTTCCTATTTAGCGTTCTTCTTAGCCTCTTTTGCTGCCTTCTTAGCCTCTTTGTCGGCCTGCTTCTCGTCGTACGACTTACCACCAAATACGGTTACGTTGATGTAGCGCTTTGGATTCTCCTTCAAGTCGGCCAACAATGCCGAGAGGTTCTGCGATGCCTGAGTGAGCTCCTTGTAGAGCTTAGCATCCGAAATGAGGTTACCAACGGTGCCGTTGCCGCTATTAACCTTTGTCAAGAGAGCGTTAACCTCCGCGATGGCAGTGTTCAACTTCTCGCCAAGATTCTGCTCGCCCAACGAGTGAGCAACGTTGCTGATGTCGGTGATGATACCATCCAACTTCTCGCCATTTGCGCTGAGTGTAGCGCAGAAACCGTCGATGTTGTCGATAATCTTCGACTCCTTCAAATCGGTCATGATGTTGCCGAGAGTTGCAATGGCAGCGGTGATGTTGCTCGAGTTGTCGCTAACAAGCGAGTCTACACCCAAGATGGTCTTGTTTACGTTGTCGATGAGGGTAGTAACCTTCTCCTTCACGTCGCCCAACTCGTTGGCGAGAGTGCCAAAGAGGTCGAGTGTCACGCCTGTCTCGATTGTTGCGCCGTTCTGAAGCATCTCCTTCGATTCGCCAAGCTTGATCTCGATAGACTTACCGCCCATCAAACCTGCACTATACATCATAGCGCGCGAGTCAATAGGGATGTTGATGTTGTTGTCAACCGAAAGTGTAACATCTACACCACCCTTCTCGGTGTTGAGCTGTACGCCAGTAACCTGACCAACCTTTACTCCGTTGATGGTTACTGCTGCAGCATCCTGCAAACCATCTACCTGCTCGTAGTGAGCGGTAAAGGTGTTTGTGCGGCCAAATACATCCAATCCGCTCAAGAAACGAATTCCTGCCCATGCAGCAGCTATAATTACCACTGCATAGATTCCAATCTTAATCTCTTTTCTCATCTTTCTATAAAATTATTGGTTATTTTCTCTTCTTAGGAGCGTACTTCTCTACGCGCCAATCCTTTATTACACCACTCCAGTTCAAGCCATATGCAAAGTTGTAGATGTTGCCGTCGGCATCCTTGTAGCACTCGAGGTCGAAGGCTACATCCTCCTTGTTCTTCTCTACGGTGCGCATATCCTTTGGCATCTGCATAGGTAACAGACCCGATGGCTCGGTGTTGCCCTTGATAATCTCGACATAGGCCTGATTCTGTACCTCGTAGCCGAGCAATATAGCATCGGCATAAGGCTCAATCTCGGCCAAAACCAAAGGTCGCTTAACGCGTACAACTACAATAACAGGCTTCTCGCCCATCGCCTTCTTCGCACGAATGACAGCCTCCATCTCGTACTTGTTGTCGGTGGTTGTACACTTATTCTTATAGGTACGGTTTGTGAAGTTCTCGAATGGGTCACCACCAGCAATACTCTGCTTGCGTGCGTGAGTAGCCTTGTAGTCGCCATACTGCAACGAGATAGGCACATAGCCTGTACCTCCAGCCTCGACATCGGCCTTGGAGTGACCACGACCTACGGTTGGGCCATCGATAAATACCAACGCACAGTCGGCATCCTCGGGCTTCTCTACTATGTTGAAGTGCTTGCGAAGCATCTCGATGCTCACGCCGTAGCCCATCTTTGTCTTGCCCTTCTTAGCCTCGGTCCACCAGTCGCTCTGTGGTGTAAATTCGCGCTTCTCGATATAGACCTTGGTCTTCTCGGCAAGCGGAAGTGCTTTGTTGTGGTTCTTGAGCATCACAATCGACTTGAGCTGCACATCGAAGCCAGCCTTCATAAACTCTGGGTTACCCACAATCTCCTGGCTCTTGTGTGGCTCGAGATATGGATTTTCGAACAATCCCACGCGGAAGAAGTTGCGCAACAAGCGTACGGCCGACTCCTCGAATCGAGCGCGGATAGCCTTCTCGCCCTCGCGCTCCACGCCCAAGGCGTAGGCCTTCTTTATATTATCGGTAGAGTTAACACCGCCAAACTGGTCTACTCCGAGTGTCAAGGCACGATAGAATACCTCCTCGACAGGCAACTGCTCGCAACCGTAAGGCTTACCATTCGAGGTGCGGTGGTCTACATACTTCTCTGCCACGCGCCAGTCGGTGCAGATTACACCCTCGTAACCATATTTTCCGCGGAGCAAATCCTTAATCATATACTTGCTCAAGGCGTTACCAACATTCTCGCCCGAAGGGTCCTGGTTGTACGAAATGGTGTAGTATGGCATAATTGCAGCCACCTGCTTGGTGCCCTCCTCGAGAGCAAATGCTCCCTTGGTGAAAGGAACGAGGTGCTCCTCGAAGTTATTGCCCGGATAAACGGCATATTTTCCGATACCGAAGTGGGCATCACGACCCGCTTCTCCTGTAGCTCCACCTGGCCAGTGCTTAGCCATAGCGTTTACACTCTCCGTACCCCAAGCACCCTCGATGCAGGCATCACCCTTCGAGGTCTGGAATCCGTCAGAGTAGGCGCGTACACACTCTGCAACAAGTCCCGAGTGCTCGCCATAACCCATATACAATCGACGCCAACGCGGCTCGGTCGAGAGGTCCGATTGAGGAGAGAGCGCAGTGGTAAGTCCGAGTGCACGATACTCCGCCGATGCAATCTCGGCAAAACGCCTAACATTTGCAGGGTCGAAGGTCGCCGCCATACCGAGAGCCGATGGCCAAGCCGACTGCGAGCCTCCACCTGCATCGAACTCATCACCCGACTTTGAACCTCGGTGACGAGGGTCGGAAGAGTTGTTGGCAGGAATACCGTGACCGATGCTCTCGCACAATGTTTGCAAATTGTTATTCCACTCGGCAGCCACATAGGCATTCTGTACCCTTGTAATAAGGATGTGACGCACATTATCCTTACCGACAAACTTGAGTTGCTGGTCGGTAAGTGCCGAAGGAGATACGCCAACTGTCTTTGAGTATGGCAAACCTCCATAGTATCCGCGCTTCAATGGGTCTGGACTATCGCCAGAGGCAGGAATCTGCTGATGTACAGAGTAGAGCATCAAACCAGTAATCTCGTCCAATGAGAGTTGCGAAGCCAAATCCTTGGCACGCTCCAATGATGGCAAACGCCAATCTTCGTATTTGTCGAGTTTGCCATTACGATTGAGGTCTTTGAAAGCGAAACCATCAACTGTCAAAATCTTGATACCCGAATTTTGACTATAACCAATGGTCTTTCCGCCTTGTTGCGAGATCTCTATGTATGCACCCTTGTCGCTCTTTGTCCACTTCGACTCTGCCGAGGCGGTGAGTGCTAATGAAATAGCAGATAACGCTAAAAATACTCTTTTCATATAATTATCTCTTCTTTGGTGCATACTTTTCGGTACGCCAATCCTTGATGACACCGCTCCAGTTCAAGCCGTAGGCATAGTCGTAGACATTGCCATCGGCATCCTTGTAGCACTTCATATCGAATGGAAGGTCCTCGCACTGCTCCTCGACGGTGCGCATATCCTTCGGCATCTGCACAGGAAGCAAGCCCTGTGGCTC